>JBGSUK010000017.1:0-300000 GCA_041753455.1 Anaerolineae bacterium
TCCAACCGCAACCTCAATCGCTTATCCGGTAATCCCTTGCCTTCACTTGCTTGTTTCATCGCGCCACCCGCATCATCTGACCTTGTTTTCTTCATTCTACCCCATCTCACCCCCTCCCAAAAAATGTGGGTAATGTATAGCGATAATTGGAGGTGAGGGTGAGACGTTTATTGACTGACGGCGGACTGAGCGTATCCGGGCCAATCGTTACCGTTAAATCCACAATACGCATAGGCAGACTCCAAAGATATAAAAAGAACTTAGCCAAGAAAGCGTTCAGGATGAAGCAAAACGGATTGGGTGACCATTGCCACACCGCCCATTTCGCAGGCGTCCGCGCCGTGTTTGGCAATGCGGATTTCGGTAGCATCGGCTGTCCAACGCAGTGCGCGTTGATGGAGTTCGGCATCTATCGCTGGCAGCATGAATTGACTGCCTAAGCTGAGAATGCCCCCCAATACCACCAGATCAGGATTGTAGGCGTTGACCAGTGCGGCAATGCCGATGCCGAGTTTGTGACCAACTTGTTCCCAGGCGTGTAATGCGACCGGATCGCCTTGCGCGGCGGCGTCAACAACCATTGGAATGGTCAGGGTATCCGTTTGAATGGCCTCATCGAGTACACTGGATTGACCCGCCTGCCGAACATGCCGAAAGATCGCGGTTTGACTGACTTGGGTTTCCCAACAGCCCCGGTTTCCGCAGCGGCACAACTCACCATCGGGATCCATCGTCATGTGACCAAACTCGCCCGCGAAGCCGCTTTTGCCCCGGAACAACTGTCCATGATTCACAAATGCGCCGCCTAGCCCTTCGCCAATCGCGCTGAGATACAACACTTGATGAAATCCCCGCGCCGCGCCAAAAAAATACTCACCCAGCGCCGCCATATTGGCTTCGTTTTCAACAAAGACGAGGTCGGCGACATTTTGCCCAAGGGCATCAGTGAGAATCCTGCAAATGGATACATCGCGCCAACCAAGATTGGGTGCAAACAGGAGTGTTCCAGTGGATTGATCTACCAGTCCCGGTAGCCCCAAGGCCACGCCAAATAAACGGGTTTTATCAGGTTGAAGGGTTTGGCCCATCTGGATGGCTTGGCGCAGTAGGGAAGTCAAGTGTTCTAGGACGGGTTGCTGGTCAGATTGGAGCTTAAATTTCTCGCGGGTTGACCACAACACATCGGCAGCAAAATTGGCGCAAATGACCGAGATAGAATCCACGTTTAATTGGGCGCTGACCATGAAGCCTGCTGTCGGGTTAAGGGTCAACAGCCGCGATGGTCGCCCAATGCCTGTGTTATCAATGCCGATTTCACTCACAAAATTGTGATTGGTTAGTTCCGTTACAAGGCTCGACACAGTGGATTTATTAAGGCCGATGATTTCGGCTAAGTTGGCACGCGACACGGGGGCGTGCTCGTGCAGATGCTTCATCATCAGGGATAGATTGATTTCACGAACCAATGCTTGGTCAGCAGTACGAATAGGTCTTGTATGTGGCATGAGGCCTTACCTAACATGCAAATTGAATGAATATTTGACGCTATTTTACTCTTCAAATGACTTGTAGTCGGCCTCAATGGTCGTGAATTCGATGATATTGCGGAACGGGTCGCGGCAAAAAAAGCGGGGACGACCCTGTATGGTGGCTGGCTCCCACGTTTCAACTCCGGCTTCCATTAATTTGCGCCGTAAGCCATTCGAATCATCAACCACCAGACAAAAATGCCGCGTGGACTGGTCGGAATAGGCTACTTCGGCAAATAGATGCAGTTCAGCGTCTGGCCCTAAGGCGAACCAGATTAAATCAAACTGACGGATGGTAGAAGGGACTGGAATTTCTTCCAGCCCCAATAATTCCCCGTAAAACGCACGGGTCACGTTTTCGCTCCCGGGTGGCCGGGGGATACTGACGTGTTGTAAACGAACTTGCATGGCTAGACCAACTCTGGTGTCAGGTCGAGCTTGCCCGGACACAGGATATTGTTGGGATCAAGTCCCTTCTTAATGCGTGACAATGCCAACATACCCTCACCATATTGCGCTTTCATATAGGGAGCCAAACGCATTCCAACCCCATGATGGTCATTGAGTACCGCCCCGGCTTTCATGGAGGCTTCAACCCCGGCATAAAATACTTGGTCATGCAGGGCTTTGGCATCGGCTAGGTTGGCTGGCCCGGTTGGAATCTTCATGCGGGCATAGATCATTGATCCCCATTCATACCAGTGCGATAAATGGGTGGTCAATTGCAGGTTATATTCGGGTGGGCAGGCGGCCCGCATCGCTTCGGTGGTGGCATGATAGACGGCTTCAATCACCTTGAAGTCAGATACCACATCAACCGTCCCCCAGACGCTCGGTAATTCCGGCGCATAGGGTGGGTAATAGAAGACATAGCGGCGCTCCCACCATGTTTCCGCGATCTTGGAGGATAGGGCTTGGCCCTTGAGTTCACGGCAAATATCAAACGCGATTTTAGCCTCTAATTCGACCATTTCGGGATATTCACCGTCAAACATCAGCACCATTGTCGGGGAGTTGAGTTCAACCTCGACGGCGCGGGCAAGGCTGTGGGATGCGGCATAATGGTCATACAGGCGCATGACCGGGGGCCGCAATCCGCTGACCATCATGCGACGGCCTGCCTCGATACCATCACTGATGTGCTCGAACGCAAACACGCCAAAGACACGCTTTTTCGGTAGATTACGCAGTTTGACACTCGCGGCTGTGACGATGCCCAATGTACCTTCCGAACCGACCAGCAGTTGGGTCAATTCTGGCCCGGCGGCATGGCGTGGTACGGAGGGGGTCGAGATTAATTCGCCCGTTGGGGTGACAAATTCGACGCTTAACACGTGGTCTTCGATTTTGCCATATTTGGTGGAAAGCACCCCCGACCCCCGCGCCCCGATGGAACCGCCAATAGTGGCCCATTCAGTTGAGGCGGGATAATGGGTAAACGATAGGCCCTGTTGATTCAATTCGGCTTCAAAATCACGGCAGGCCACGCCCGCATCTACCACGCACAGCAGCGATTTGAGATCAATCTCGCGGATACGATTCAGTCCGCGCAGATCAACTACAATCCCGCCGCGATCGGCATTAGCTGCACCTTGAACGCCGCTGCCACCACCCCAAGGGGTAATAGGCACACCGAGTTCATTGGCAACTCGCACGATTTGGGCAACCTGTTCGGGTGAAGTTGGCTTGACGGCAACATCGGGACGGCTGAGGGGTTGACCCGCCGCCGCCGCCGCTACCGAATACCAGTATTGATCATTGGCATACTGACGCCGCGCTTCTGGCTCTGGAATGACATTCGCAGCACCTACAATCGCGGTGAGTTTTTCAATTAGCTTGGCTGCCATGCTTTATCCATCGTCCAATCGCGGTTGCGTACATTAACTTCGACTTTTTCGAGTTCTTCAACGGCATCAATCAGGTGCTTGGCGAAACGTGAGAAAGCGATTTCGCCTTTTTCTGCCGTCCCCATCGAGGGCACGCCCATCACGCCGGAATCGGTAAATTCTTCGTGGTCAAATGGGAAGTTGAAATACTGATAGCCCTGAAATTCGGCATCAGGCATCCCATCTTTCTTGACCCATGCCGGGCCAAGCCACTCAGGGGCATGGGCTTTGTCTACCGCCGCACGATCCATACGGACGATATTGGGATTATGGGCCAACACTTGTGCGGTTTCCAGTTCACCCGCGTGCCAACCGGGGGTTTGTTCGGGTGTGCCTTCTAGCACATCTTTCAACATGCCGATATAACGTTCGGCATAGGGTTTGTAAAAGCCGATTAACGCGCCCGTTTCATAACGCAGACGGCGTAATACGGGATCAAGTACCTTGACATTCGAGCCATGTCCATTCACAAAAATCAGGCGGTTGAAGCCATGATGAATCAAACTGCGGCCAATGTCGTAAATCACATTGAGCAGGGTATTGGAACGCAGGGTAATTGTGCCTGCCCCAAAGCCGGGAGCGCGCATATGCTGTGGTGAATAGCCCAGCCACAAAGTCGGGGTGTACAAAATTCCCGCTTCTTCACCCGCCCGGGACGCGACCTCGGTGGAGGTGATGGTGTCCGTGTAGAGGGGTAGATGCGGGCCGTGCTGTTCCAAACTGGCGTGTGGAATCAAGATGGTATCCGAATATTTCAGATATTCTTGGATGTCCACGTAGGTCAAATCTCCTAAACAGAAGGAGGGAAATTTCAAATCTTTGGTCTTACGAGTCATAAAATTCCTCCAGTAATCAAAAAATGACGACTTATGCTAGGCCCATCAACGCGATGAGTTCTGCCAATACCACATCGGCAAAACTGTTGTCATTGATATGGCCTTCGACCTCACGATACTGAATGTGTTTGTTCAATCCCTGTCGCAAAATAGTGCGGCATTGTTCATTAAGGTCAGGGTCCCAAAAAGCGCCGTCCTGAATATCCATCACTGACCCCCCACCCAACGGCACCACGACTGAAACCGGGCCGGTTGCCATGTTCAACTTCTCCACTACCAGACGGGTCGCTTGGAGTTGTTCTTCGCGGGTGAGCCGCACAAGGGTAAATTCGGGGTTGTGATAGTACATGGGGCGGTCACGCAGGGCTTCGGGGACTTCATGTTTGGCCCCAAACACGATGAAATCTAGGCAGCCGGGGACAATGAGTTGAGGGATACCCGACTTGCCAGCAGCCTCCATGCGTTCTGGCCCGCCATTGTGAAAACCGCCTGCCACAAAGCCGGCAATTTCACTGAGGGTATAGTCCAGAATCGCTGCAAAATAGTCACGGGCAATCAGTTCTTCCATCGCAGGCCCACCGACGCCATTGGCATGAAAAATCACAAAATCAAAGTTCTTGGCTTCGATAGCGGGTTTGATGTGCATCAAGGGGCGGGTGGTGTTGCCGAGCATGGTGGCGGCAACGGATTGATGTCCATCCGATTTGGGTGGTTTGGCTTGGCGTAGCTCAAAGGCGCGTGCCATGCCTGCAATTGCTCCGGCGGCGTTATCAAAAACAGCACGGCTCACCGGATTGAGGCCTAAAATATCTACTACCGAGTGCATGACCATCACATCTTTGGTGCCGACGAATGGGGCAAATTTGCGATGGCCCGATGCCAGTGGGGAGACAATCAACTTGGGGAAACCAACAGGCAGCACTTTCATCGCTGAGGCTGCTAGGACAGCCCCTTCTGCGCCACCCAGTGAGGCCACCCCATGAATCTTGCCTTCCGCAAAAAGATCGAGGGCGATATTGCGTACCCCTTTGAGCATGTCTTCAACGGCTTTACCACGAGTTCCCGCATTACGCAGAGCATCAATGGTCGAGCCAGCCGCGATGGCTACTTGCTGACGGGTAAAATCGGCGTCAATGTCAACCGCCTCCCCTAAGATGCCAGAATCCAAAACCAGCGTGTCACAGCCCAATTCGCGCACACGATCACGCAGATAGGCGGTTTCTGGGCCTTTGGTATCCAGAGTTCCAATGAGGAGGACGGTTGCCATAGCGACGATTCCTTATAGACTACGCACCCGCAGCGCGTAGGTGTTTGATGGTGTTTTCAACGTGACGCGAATACGCGGCGTCGCTCATCAGGTCGCTGCCATGATCGCGGATGAATTTCAGTTCTTCAGCCGAGGCAGTTGTGCCAGCGTCTTCGTCTTGATGGGCCAACGGTGAACGGTCAAACGGCACCACAAATTCACTGGTCAGATAGCCGTCATAGCCGGATTTCTTGAGCGTATCAATGACCAGTTTCCAGTTATAGCTGCCTTCACCGGGTGGACGGCGGTTGTTGTCGGCAACATGGAAGTCGAGCAGCTTGCCTGCCTTGCCCACGTTCAAAATCGCCTGCATGGGATCGGCTTCTTCAATGTTGATGTGGAAGGCGTCGAGACAGACCCCCACATTGGAGCGACCCACATCTTCCGCCAGCTTGAGGGCCTGATCGTGACGATTGAGGAAGTTGGTTTCGAAGCGATTTAGCGGCTCGAGGGCGATATGCACGCCTTTGGGCTTGGCGAAATCGGCAAGTTCCTGCACTTTTTCCACACACCAGCCCCATTCAATTTCGGGTGTGGCGCGCGGCGTAGTACGGCCTACTTCATTGGGGACGAGGGTCAGGATTGTTCCGCCGAGCTGTTCAATCATCGTAATGACTTCTTTGCAATAGGCGGCGGACATTTCGCGGAAGTAGGGGTCTTGGTGAATCAGGTCGCGGCCTGCCAGCATGATGCTGACGGAACCCATGCAGGTAATCTTATGTTTCTTTAGATGGGCATTGACTTCTTTTACGTCATATTTGCGCGGCTCACCCATGATTTGGATGCCGTCATAGCCCAATTTGGCAAGACGGGCAATTGTCACTTCAACGGGTTCGGGTCGCATCCAGTTATGCATACAGATTTTCATACAACGATCTCTCCTTAAAACTCAAAATAATGTGTACTTTATGCCTTTTCTCTGCACATGAGGGTATGCGCGTTGAAAACAAACGATGATTAGGACTTCGGCACAATTTGCAGGTGTTTAAACGATTCCACCTGTGACTTAATCGCTTTCTCGACGGGCAGGCGTTCCGCACTCGATGCCCCATAAAAGCCAGCAATTCCCGGCATTTTCTTCAGGGCTATGCCGACATTTTCCGGTTCATCAAACGGGCCACCATGACAAATGACCAGTTGATCGGGTTGGATTGACCACACCCGTTCCGCCATTTCCATCACTTTATTGATGGCGTCATCCAATGTCACTGCATACCCCGCCCCGATGCTGCCAGCGGTAGTCAACCCCAGATGGCAGACAATCAAATCCGCCCCGGCTTTGACCATTGCTTCGGCTTCGTCTGGTGTAAAAACATAGGGCGAGGTGAAAATATCCATTTGATGGGCAATGCCAATCATCTCAACTTCTTTGGCATAGCTAATCCCGGTCGCTTCCATGTTGACGCGGATCATGCCGTCAAATAGGCCGACGGTTGGGAAATTTTGGACGCCAGAGAAGCCGACCTCTTTAATTTGCTTGAGGAAAACAGGCATCAGGCGGAATGGATCGGTGCCGTTAACGCCGGCAAGCACAGGCGTATTTTTGACGACGGGCAAAACTTCCCCAGCCATCTCCATCACAATGGCGTTGGCGTCACCATAGGCGAATAGGCCGGATAGTGAACCGCGCCCCGCCATACGATAGCGTCCGGAGTTGTAGATGATAATAAGGTCAGTGCCTCCGGCCTCCTCAAATTTGGCAGAGATGCCTGTGCCTGCCCCCGTGCCAATAATCGGCTTGCCGTTTTTGACTTGGGTACGTAGCCGATTAAGAACTTCTTCGCGTGTAAAGGCCATTGTCATGCCCTTTCTTTTAGCAGTTTCAGCAACCGCTTGGCGACTGTGCCGGAAAAATCGGGGTGATTGATGTCTTCGGACATCTCAATCACAGGAATATCCGAACGCAGGTCGGCCTTGAGCGCGTCTACAAATGCCTGATTCGCTTCGGGCCACCAGAATGGTTTTTCAGGAAAATCGAGTTCCGACCATCCCCCGTTGGGAATGTAGACAAGGGTTGGGCCAGCGGCGGCGTTGAGTTTTTCGGCAAAGATGCGACCCATCTGGGCATTTTCTTCGGGGGTAGTTCGCATGAGCGTGATATTGGGATTCCATTCGTACAACAGACGGCCTTGATATTTTTCTGGCACGGTGTTTCTGGCCCAGAAATTACACATATCCAGACAACCGGGGGCGACAATTTGGGGGATTCCGGCGCGGCCCGCTGCATCCAAGCGGCTTGGCCCGGCGGTCAACACCCCGCCACAAATTTCATCGGCCCATTCGGTGGTGGTGATGTCCAAGACGCCTTCGATGTATCCGGCATCAATGAGAGATTCCATAGTGCGACCCCCAGTTCCGGTGGCATGGAAGACGAGCACTTCATAACCCGCTGATTCAAAAATCTCTTTGGCGTGATTGACGGCGCGGGTCGTATTGCCAAACATCGTCGCGGCGATAATTGGCTTGACTTCACTAGAAGGGATTTCGCTGCCGACCATGCCACAAATCGCGCCGGCAGCATTGACATAAATCACGCGGCTGATGCGGTTGATGCCTGCCACATCCACGACAGAGGGCATCATGGTGATGTCGGATGTGCCTACATAGGCGCTAACGTCACCAGATGCTACAGTGGATACCATGACTTTGGGGAAACCAATGGGTAGGCCGCGCATGGCACTGGTCGCAATGACTGTGCCGCCACCGCCACCCATGCCGATAATGCCGTTAATTTTGCCATCGGCATACAAACGGCGCACGATTTCAGCCGCCCCGCTGGTCATGACAGCCATCGCTGTGCCCCGGTCGGCTTGCTCGACCAATTCAGCCAGCGATGTTCCACCCGCCTCAGCGACGTGTTCACGCGAGACATCGGGCATAAACAGGGGACTGCCCATGACGCCTGTGTCTACCACCAGCGCCTTAAAACCACGTTGTTCAATTTCGGCCTTCAAAAAGGCGAATTCTTCACCTTTTGTATCGAGCGCCCCGACAATACAGATTGTTTTGTTCATCAGCGTCCGGCCTCAAAAAAATGGATAACACGGGAGGGTGGTTGAGGCCCTCCCAATAAAATGCAATTTAGTATTTGATGTCCACAGAACGCCCGGATTGGGCCGAAGCAACAATCGCATCACAGATGACCGCGTTGCGATAGCCGTCTTCAAAGGTCGCACCATAGGGGGCTACATTGGTTTTGTTGACGATGGCACCGAAGAAGTGATGGAATTCATGCACAAAGCTGTGTTCCCAGCCGAGCATATGACCATGCGGCCACCAATTTTCCCAATAGGGGTGATAGCCTTCGCTAATTAGGGCGTTATGGAAACCGCGTGTTTCTTTGGGATCATCACCCGCCCAGAACACATCGAGTTCATTGAGGCGTTCCAGATTGAAGCGGATCGAGCCGTTTTCGCCGTTGATTTCCAAAATCTCATAATTCTTGTGCCCGTGACAGAAACGGGAGGCTTCCACTGTGCCGATGGCGCCGTTCTCAAATTCCATCAGCGCGACAAAGGCATCGTCCACATCTACCTTGCCCATTCCTGAACCGTCGGGTAGAGGTCGTTCTTCTACAAATGTCTTGGTCATGCCCATCACGCGCTTGGGTTCACCCACAAGGAAACGGCCCAAGTCAATGACGTGAGCGCCGAGATCACCCAACGCGCCACTGCCTGCGACGGATTTATCTAACCGCCAAATCTTGGGGAAGTTGGGGTCAATAATCCATTCCTGCAAATAACTAGCACGGAAATGGAAAATCCGACCTAATGCGCCACTTTCGATAATCTTACGGGCCTGCATAATCGCTGGAACGAAGCGGTAATTGAAAGCGACCATGTGCTTAACACCCGCTTTGGTCACGGCGTCGAGCATGGATTTGGCTTCTTCGGCGGTGCGGGCCAGTGGTTTTTCGCAAAACACATGCTTGCCCGCTTGGGCTGCGGCGATACTGGGGATGGCGTGGATATCGTTCGAACCGCCGTTGTCAAAAACCTGAATATTCGGGTTTTCGAGCATCTTACGCCAATCGGTATAGTAGCCCTCATAGCCATAACGACGGGCGGCTTCGGCAGTGGCTTCTTCATTGCGACCACACACCGCCACCAAACGCGGAATAGCCACCGGGGGGTACATCATATAGGGCAATTTCTTGAAGGCGTTGGAATGGGCTTTCCCCATAAAGGAATACCCCAACATCCCAATGCCAATTTCGGGCGCGGTGCCGCTAGCTTTTGCGCCTGCCATCGTGGTAAAACCGACTTGATCGGTCATAACATTTGCTCCCTTGAATGTTTATTTGTCGCTGGCAAACGCCGCATCGAACGCGAGTGCAGAGGGCTTGAAATCAGCTTTCTTGACGAATTGCACCGATTCCGCCGCGCCGTGTTCACGATCCATTCCACTATCTTCCCATTCCACCGACAGCGGCCCTTCGTAGCCAATCCGATTCAGCACGCGGATAATGGCTTCGAGGTCAATTCCACCATGTCCGGGGGATACAAAGTCCCAGCCACGTCGCGGATCACCAAATTGCAGGTGTGAACCGAGAATGCTGGTATAGCCGTTTAGCTTGACTTTGGAGTCCTTGACGTGGACGTGATAGATACGATCCGGGAAGCTCTCAATGAAGTGAACCGGGTTGAATAACTGGTGAATGAAATGGCTGGGGTCGAAGTTAAACCCGAAGGCTGGACGGTGATTGACCGCTGCCAATGTCTTTTCGGCGGTGTAAATGTCATAGGCGATTTCGGCGGGATGAGCTTCGAGGGCGAATCGGACACCGACCTGATCAAAAACATCCAAAATTGGATTCCAGCGATCGGCAAATTCACGATAGCCGGCTTCCACCATTTCGTCGGAGGTCGGTGGGAAGCGATAAATCAGATGCCACACTGGGCTGCCGGTGAAGCCATTGACCACCTTGACACCAAATTGGGCGGCGGCACGGGCGGTGTTGGCGACTTCTTCGGCACAGCGACGACGGACGCCTTCAGGATCACCATCACCCCACAGGCGTGGCGGCAAAATACTCTTGTGACGCTCATCAATATAGGCGTCGGCGACACATTGCCCCACCAGATGGGTGCTAATGGCGAAGCATTTGAGGCCATGTTTTTCCAGAATTTCCCAACGACTGCGTGCATATTTATCACTGGCGAGGGCCTTATCTACTTCAAAATGATCGCCCCAGCACGCGAGTTCGAGGCCATCAAAGCCCATGCTGGCTGCCTTGCCTGCGAGGGTATCAAGTGTTAGGTCAGCCCATTGTCCGGTAAAGAGTGTTACTGGTCTTGCCATATCCTTTGCTCCTCAAGAAAATTTAGAAAGCGAGAATTCTAGGTACTACCTTTCAATGTCATGCACTGGTTGTGGCTGCAACGGATTGGTTGGCGCGACTCGCCTTGCTGAGTGCAGAGGCGAGAATCTCGCGCAAAAAGAAGTAGATCGGCAGTGCAGGGCCAATGCTGATAAAGATCAAAAACGGGACTTCGTAGGTGTTGTAGTTATCCTCGGCCTCTTCAATAATTTCGGCTTTGCGCTCAGGCCGCAATCCGCGATCCCATTGGCGTTGTGTATAGCCATAGGGGGCGGCGGGTTTTTCGTTCTGGGTGAAGTTGTACGCCAAGACACCCATTACTACTAGGGCCGCGATCACCGCAACGGCATGATGCCATAACTCGAATTTGGGAAGGTCTTTGCCATTGGCGGCGCTCTGTGGGACGATATGACTCCACATGATGAAGCCGACAGTTGAGGCCAGCAGCAGTAAAAAGCCATATTCGTAGCCGATCAACTGCCACGGCTGGAACAGACAGAAAATCCCAATCAGAATCCCTGCAATGATGGTTAGCTCAAGGGGGCGATAGGTACGATAGGGGATTTTGCCGTTGAACCGGATGGCGACCATGAATATCAGCAAGATGTAGAGCAAAATGATGCTGATGAAAACGGTTACGAACGGAATCGCCCGGACCAGTACCCCGTCCCGCGTATCCTCCGAGAATAGTTCTTTACTGAGCGATGGGAAGATGCGTCCGAATAGGAACACAATTACCGCCGCCGTGCCTAAGTTTTTGATAGGGCCAAGATATTTTGCCATTGACAGAAACCCTACGCTAAAAGGTGCTTTAAGAAATTCAGACCATTCTGGGCCAGCGCATCCTGACTTGGCTCAAATGGACGCCAAATCGCGGCAGCACGGGCGATAGATTTCACTTTGTTGGTAAACGACTCAATGACCACCGGGCCGTCATAACCGATTTCACGCAGGGCCGCGCCAACTTCACCCCATGTCACGTTGCCGGAGCCGGGTGCGCCGCGATCATTTTCGCAGGCATGGAAATGGGCCAGCCGTTTGCCGGTTTGCCGAATGGCGTTGCCGAGGGATTTTTCTTCGATATTCATGTGGAAGGTGTCCAGCATAATCTGGCAGGCGGGGCTGTCCACACGATCCACCACTTCAATGGCTTGGGTCGCCAGATTGATGAAACTGGTTTCAAAACGATTTAGCGGTTCAATGCAAATCACTGCGCCTTTATCATGGGCATAACTCGCCAAACCTTTTAATTGGCTGACCAGCGTCTCCATATCTTTGGCGCGTTCGGCTTCGGTTTGCTGCCAAACCCGCCCAACGGCTGAATAAATTGGGCCGACGACATGGTTTCCACCAAGGATTCCAACGGCATCAATACAATGGCGAATATACTCCACGCCATTTTTCTGGATGGCAGCATCGGGATGGATGAGGTCACGGTCTGGCCCCATCGCGGCGCAAACACTGACCCCAAGGCCATTGTCGCGCACGATCTTAGCGGCGGCGGCATAGTCGAGATCGGCTGTGCCCTCAATCGGGATTTCAATCCAATCGAATCCCATTGCTTTGACTTTAGGGGCGAGTTTGGCGACTTCTTCGAGGTTGGCAGGGGAAACCCACACCCAGCAATTCACTCCGAATTTCATAGTGCTTTCTCCCTTTCTTTACTTGCTATAGGCCGCGGCAGCCATGATGCGCTTGCCATTCGGCTGGAAGTAATGCAAACGTTCACGCACAATATCAAACCGCACTTCATCCCCAACACTGATGGGCGTGATACCGGGGACGAGGCTGGTGAGATTGTTTTCACCTGACCGAATGTGGACAATCGTTTCGACACCCAGCGGTTCGGTCAGCACGATCTTGCCCGTAAACTCACCATTACTGGTGGGTCGGACATCTTCGGGACGTACCCCCAACAAGAAGTCATTGGGAATATCAATTCCCGTCGGTGGCGGTAGGCGCACACTGCTGTCTTTGACAAATACCCGTCCATCTTGACGGCTGGCCTGCACCAAATTGATGCGGGGTGTCCCGACCAGTGTGGCGACAAATGTTGTGGCAGGCGCGTCGTAGATTTCGTGAGGCGTCCCCACTTGGAGGATATGACCCTCATCCAACACCGCGATACGTTGGGCCATCGTCAGAGCTTCGATCTGGTCATGGGTGACAAAAACGGTGGTGCTGCCCTGTGTTTTTTGGAGGTGAACCAGTTCAATACGCAGCGATTCACGCAGTTTGGCATCCAGATTGGACAGTGGTTCATCCATTAGATAAACACGCGGTTCACGCACAATCGCCCGCCCAATGGAGACACGCTGCATTTCGCCACCGGAAAGTTTGGCGGTTTTGCGTTCCAATAGATGGGTGATGCGGAGTTTCTCTGCCGCACTCTTGACCCGGTGCTCAATTTCGCCCTTGGGCAGTTTGCGGAGAGGGGAACGCAGCGGAAACGCGAGATTGTCAAATACGCTCATATTGGGATAGAGCGAATATTGCTGGAACACAAAGGCCACGTCACGTTCAGCCGGAACTGCCCCAGCCATTGAATTGCCATCAAACAGGACATCGCCTGAATCTTGTTTTTCCAGACCCGCAATCACACGTAGAGTAGTGGTCTTGCCCGCCCCGGTTGGCCCCAACAAGACGAAGAATTCTTGGTCTTGGATCGTTAGGCTCAAATCGTTGAGGGCGGTTTTTTCGCCAAAGCCTTTGGTGATGTTTTGAAGGGTGATACTGCTCATTGGTTGCCCCCTTTGCGGATAGCGGCCTCTGTCGTGGGGTCAAAGAATCGCACCATTGTAGGGTCAAGATCGAACCGGGTGGGGGTTCCAATTGGGTAACTGGTGCCACGTCCGGCGCGAACATTCACAAGGGTGTCACGATTTAGCTCGAGGTGGAGCATGGTATAGCTGCCGTGCAGGTCACTGGTATAGACGTTGGTGGCAATTGGGCCAGTTTCGCTGAGATGGGCGGCCTCTGGACGGAAACCCAGAATAATGTCTCCCTCGTGGCCTATGGCTTCGTGTATAGCGGTTTGCCAATCGGCAGGGACTACATAACGATTATCACCGGGCAAAGTGATCTTACCCTCGACATAATGCCCTTTAATCAAATTCATGCCGGGGCTGCCAATGAACCTAGCAACAAATAAATTGGAGGGGTCATGATAGACCTCGGCGGGTGTGCCATTTTGCTGGACGACCGCTGCTGACATCACGACTACCCGATCGCCCATCGCCATTGCCTCGATCTGGTCATGGGTGACGTAGACGGTTGTAGCGTTTTGCTCAATGTGCAGGCGCTTGATTTCGGCCCGCATGGATTCGCGGAATTCGGCGTCCAGTGCCCCCAACGGCTCGTCCATCAAGAACGCGGCAGGTCGGCGTACCAATGCGCGGGCCAATGCGACACGCTGTTGATCGCCCCCACTTAGGCCGCCGGGACGGGCAGTCAGGAGATGCTCAATTCGCAGCATTTTGGCGACATCTTCTACGCGCTGGCGGATATTATCCCGCGACTCGCCTTGGGCCTGAAGTGGAAAGGCGATGTTTTCACGGGCGGTCATGTGCGAGTAGAGCGCAAAAAACTGGAATACAAAGGCAATATCACGATCACTGGGGTGCAGCCATGTGACGTCTTTGCCATCAAATAAGATTTGTCCATCGGTCACCGCTTCGAGGCCGGAGATCATACGCAGGGTGGTGGTTTTGCCGCAACCGGAAGGGCCAAGCAGCACTACAAATTCACCACTGTGGATGGTCATGTTCATCGGCTTGACTGCGTAACTGGTGCCGAATTTTTTCTCGACGTTGATTAGTTCAATCGTTGCCATCGGTATTCTAAACCGCCTATCCTTTACGAATCGCCCCAAAAGTCACCCCACGTAGCAGGTGCTTGCGGAGGGCGAAGGTCACAATTACCACTGGAATTAGGAAGACCAACGATGCGGCTGCAATCGTTTCCCATTCAATACGACCTACGCCTTGAATTGAAGGGATGCTGGGAGGCGCGGTGCGGGTGGCCTCGCTGGTGAGCATGGCGGCGAAAGCATACTCATTCCACGCAAAGATGAAACAAAATACGGTCGTTGCGGCAATCCCGGTTACTGCTTGGGGCAGTACCACCTTACGGAAAGCCTGCAAGCGTGTATAGCCGTCTACCAAAGCGGCCTCTTCATATTCTTTCGGGATTTCATCCATGAAGCCTTTTAGTAGCCATACTGAGAACGACAAGTTGAAGGTTGTGTACAGCAAAATCAGCCCGAAATGGGTGTCATAGAGTCCAAGTTCGCGGTACATCATGAAAATCGGAATCGTCACGGCGACGGGGGGTAGCATACGGGTGCTGAGAATGAAAAACAGCAGGTCACCTTCGCCGGGAACCTTAAATCGGCTAAACGCATAGGCCGACAGGACGCCGAACAGGACAGAGAAAATAGTTGAAGTGCCGGCGATGATAAACGAATTGCGTAACTGCTTTGGAAAATCGCCCACTCGGGTGATTTGTTGACCACGACCCGCAACTTTTTCTTCGTACCAAGTCAAATCATCCCTAGCGCGAAATTCTGCGGCCTCTTGCGGGGTGGCAAATTGTTTGCGCTCTGTCACCAGAAAGATAAAACTTTCGATGGAAGGTTGGAACATGACTTTGGGAGGTACCGCCACTACATCGCTCGGTGATTTAAGTGAGGTCATGACCATCCATACGACAGGTAGCAGGACAAGGACGGTCAAAGCTATCACCACAAATGCACGGATAGCACGGGTGATTTTGGGTCGCATCCCGACTTTATCAACACGGGTCGAAATGGTGACAGGGGCACTTGGAGCAGCACGTGTGACCATCGGTTAGCCCTCCCGTACCTTGTTTAAGGCGCGAATGTACAAATTGCTGATGGCAATAATGATGACCAATACGACATAGGCCATCGCGCTTGATAGGCCTGTTTGGGCCTGTGGAGGCATTGCTAAACGGAACAACTTTACCGATACGGTTTCGGTCACGTTTACGGCTTGCGTTCCTTGCAACAAGCTAGGGCCACCGCCTGTTAGGCCCATGACAAGGTCAAATTGTTTAAAGGCCTCAATGGTACGGAACAACACCGCAATCAGCAGCAGGGGCATGACTTGGGGTAACGTAATGCGGCGGAATTGGAACCATGCACTTGCTCGGTCAATCGCAGCGGCTTCATATAGATAATCGGGAATCGCACTCAAGCCCGCCAGTGACAGCAACATGACAAAGGGACTCCACATCCAGACGTCCACAATGACCACTGCCCACAATGCCAAATCGGGATCGCCTAACCATTCCGGTGCCGTGTTCGGGTCAGAATACCCTAAGAACTGATTGAAAATCCCAAAGGACGGGTTGAAGATGTTCTTCCAAAACGCCCCTACCACTGCCGGCGAAAGCATCATCGGAACAAGAATCAGGGTTGTCAATAAGCCGCTGCCTTTGAACTTTTCCTTGAGCAGCATCGCAAGGCCAAATCCGACAATCATTTGGAGGGAGACGGAAATGAGGGCATAGCGACCCGTGACCGCAAAATTATGCCAATAGAGGTTGTCGGAAAGCACTCTTTTATAATTATCTAGGCCAACCCATTCGGGCGGCGTCGGGTTAATGGCGGAATATTCAGTGAAACTTAAATAGAGACTGTAAATAAGAGGGAAAACATTCATTAAGATCAACATGACGACTGTTGGGATGATAAACATCTGAATCAGTCTTTTGTCTCCTAAATGTCGTCGTTTGGCAGGTTGGCTGTAACTTGACATGAGAAATCCTTTTAGCGACCTGATACGGTTATGCTGCGAATGCGCATCCGCCTGAACCTCACCAACTCGGCTAAATTGCAGGCATGACAGTCCTCATCGGGGGTGAGCCGATGACCCACCCCCGATGAATAGAACAACAACTTACTACTCGGAGATGATTCCCTCGGCGATGAGGATTTCATCCATCTCGAAGGCCATACCGTCGAGGGCTTCTTGAGCCGTGCCTTCGCCACCGACCACATAGGCGTGGAGGTAACGCTGGGCGGGTTCGAGCAGCAGACCAAATTGCGGGATATTCCAGAAGTCCTTCACAAACGTCATCGTTTCAGCAAACGCGGCGTTGTAGGGGGTCTGGGTTAGGAACGCTTCGGATTCAAGCACTTCGATATTGCAGGTGTAACCACCGACAGCGGCCCAACGTGCCTGTACTTCGGGAGTGGCGAACCACTTGATGAAGTCCAACGAGGCCTGTTTGCGCTCGTCGCTGATATAGCTGTTCACACTGATGCCTTGACCACCGAGGGCGGCAAAACGTTCACCGGTTGGGCCAGTGGGCATCGGGAAGTAGCCTGTGGCATCGCGGTAGGGGTTAATGTCTGGGTTGTCCAGTGATGGGAAGAACGCGAAGTAATTCATAATCATCGCGGCCTGACCATTGATGAACACATTATTCATTTCGGCAAAGAACGCATTGTCTGTGCCGGGAGGTGCATAGTCATACAGTTCGCCATAGAGTTCGAGGGCAGCTACTGCTTCGGGCGAGTTGATGACACCCAACACGTTGTTGTCGGCATCTCGCCAGTCTGCGCCATAGCTGAACATAATGTTTTCAAAACCCATCGTGATAGCGTCGTAGTCTACCTGTGTGTAGACCCCGATACCATACAGCCCGTCATCGGGGCGGGTGAAGAATTTGGCGATATCGCGCAGTTGTTCCCAAGTTTGTGGGATAGCCAGCGGATAACCATATTCGGCTTCGAAAGCAGCCATATTATCGGGGTTTTCGAACAAGTCTTTGCGATACGCCCAGCCATTGGCGTCACCTTCGGTTGGGTACGCATAGTACGTGCCAGAACCGGTTGGATATTCGCCGTAGTATTGCAGAGTGGCGGGGGTAACGGTTTCGGTAATGCCGTTGCTGTTCAGGAATTCAGTCAGGTCAACATAGTGGCCTGCTTCAACCGCCTGACCTACCCATTGGCTGTCACCAACAACCATATCAAATGAATCGCCTTGCACCGACCATTCCGCCCCTACTTTGTTGTAATAGCTGGCCCATGGTTCCTGCACGACGGTGACTTTGATGCCGGTTTCTGCTTCATATTCGTTGCCGATTTGTTGCAGATAGTTGGCTGGGTCCCATTCTGCCCACCAAATGGTCAATTCACTGATGCCTTGTGCCTGGACAGGTCGAGGGGTAGCCGCGAAATTGCTGGTAAATGCAATGCTGAGTAGTGCAATCAGCACCAATACTGAGAAGGTTTTCTTTAACATATTTTTCTCCCAAACTAGCTTCTACTCTGCTTTTGAAGTGATTGCTTTGCGAACAGGTATTGCTCGATATGGCCTCCTTCTTCGATTCAACCGGATGATGTTTTCCAAGGGTGGGTGCTTTGACCCACTGAAGATTTCATAAATATTGGAAGCTCTTGACCTTCAAAGGTAAAGATGTGGTCAAGGGCCAGCATAATCGCGCCGACAATGCCCGCGTCCGATCCCATCGGAGAGGTGTCAATGCGTAGATAGCGCGTCGAGAGTGCTAAGGAGCGATGTAGGACGCCGCGCCGAATCGAGGCCAAAAACTGTGGCCCGATGCGACTGACCCCGCCACCGATAAGAATTAGGCTGGGGTTGAAGAAATTGACGAGGCTTGCCAACACTTCGCCAATCATGCGGCCACTTTCGCGGATAATTTCATTGGCTACCGGGTCGCCCTGTGAACCCGCCATGCTCACATCTTCGGCGGTCAGGATGCCCTGTTGCGCCTCTAGGTGGCGGGCAAGGATGGCACTTTTCTGACTTCTAACGGCTAAGATAGCGCGGGCAGCAATCGCAGGGCCAGCCGCCATTGCTTCTAGGCAACCGATATTGCCACAATGACAGGTTGGGCCATTTTGGTCAACGCAGATATGACCAATGTCCCCAGCGCAGCCATCCGCACCACGATAAATCGCACCGTTACAGACAATTCCACAACCAATCCCCGTGCCGACCTTGATAAATAGGAAATTGCGATCATTCGAGCCAGCCCCGGCACGTAATTCACCAAGCGCCATGACATTGACATCGTTATCCACAATCACCAGCGCGGATGGGAAGGTTTTGCGGATGAAATCGCTGATGGGGTAGGCTTCCCAACCGGGCATAATTGGTGGTGCAATCAATAGACCCGTCGAAAACTCAACCGGGCCGGGTACGCCGATGCCAAATGCACAAACTTTATCTAGTGGGATCTGATGACGCTGAAGTTGCTCTAGCACCAGTTTGCAAATGATGTCTAGCACGTTGTCCGGGCCATCACGCACATCAATAACGGCATATTGGCGGTCAATAATGCGACCTTCAAAATTGGCGAGCGCGACATCAAGGCTGGTAGCACCAAGATCAACCCCCACTACATAGCCGAAAGCAGAATTGAAACTGAGGACTCGTGGTCGGCGTCCACCACTGGATTTGCCGTCACCGATTTCGTGGAGAATACCAAGTTCGATGAGGCCATTGACGACTGAGGTGATTTGGGAACGGGAATAGCCAATACTATCAGCAAGTTCGGTACGGGAGAGTGTACCGACTTGGCGAATGGTTTCAACGGCTTTGGTCTGTGGCACAGAAAGTTTTAAAGGTAATGTGCCATAAACCCGCTGCTGACCATTGGTAGCAGAAGAGGCAGAAAAGTTTTTCAAAGAAAATAAGTTCCCAAAAACAAAAATTAAAACACTAGCTCATGATGTACTTGTCAATGTACATCTTACACAAACCATCATAACACGATTAGTTGCTTGATGCAACTAAAAAGATGAGAAAGTTTTGGTGAAACTTATTTCATTATTTTAAGCAAGTCGTGAAAAAAGTAGCCGAAACTGAAAATTATTTAATCAAACATAAGGACGAGAGCCATCCCGTCCTTTGTTAACTTTACTTTTTTAGGGAGAATTTATTTATTTTTGGCGGGGGTAATCTTTACAGCCGGGTCTTGACGCAGGGCCAGTTCGGAACCCGCTGGGGCGTATACCACAATTAATTCAATTGGGGTTTCGGCCCGATTAATGGTCGAATGAAAAACGCCTTTGGGAATCCAAATGCAGTCACCCGATTTGATACGAACTGGCGGTTGATCATCTAACATTTGATCGGCCTCACCCGATACCACGTAAATGATTTCATCGGCCAGTGGGTGATTGTGGCGAATATGCCCCTGCCCCGGCTGCAAAAGCACCCGCCCAAAACTAAAACTTGTCGCCCCGGTGACCCGTTCTTCACTGAGCATGTGGATAATGCCCCAATCAAATTGCAGCGTATCCACATCGTCGGGGGTGGTAATGGCACAACTTCCAATTTGTTGCATAAGTTTTTATTTTTACCTCACTTGTCATTTTCTAGCCCACCTAAAACGATACCGCAGGATTGCCAAACTGCCCATCAAAATGCTGAGGCCGATAAACGGGCTGCCGTGCCACGATTTGTTGAGGGTCGGCGACAGTGGGATGTCCCAATCAAAGGCCACGTCGGTGAGGTAGGTTACGCTGCTGCCATCGGGACGCATTTGGTACAACTGGGTTTGTTCTCGATAGCCCGTTCCCAAAAAAATCCACTGCCCATCCGGTGACCAACTAACCCGTTGAATGGGTGTGCCACTTTGATAGAGCTTTTGCAGGTCTGTGCCATCTAGATTGAGCCGATAGACCGTGTTTTGACCCTTGTCGTAGTTCACGAAAACCAATGACTGCTGGGGGTTTGACCATGCCAACCTGCCATATTGACCGGATAGTGACAAAGTGGGCAAAGATTCGGCGGCGAAGTTGTCAGGTGAAATTGTGTAGAGTGAAACCGCCTGACCATCGGTATTCAAAAAACTGATTGATGTGCCTGTCCAAATCACATCCAGAAAAGGGCGCGGGCTGGCATAGAGCAATTGGGACTGTGGATTGCCGATGGTCATGAGATGCAGCGCATAGCTTTCTGCTACGGCGCGGGTATGGCTGATAAAGGCGATTTGCTGCCCATCCGGTGACCAGATGAGATAGTCAATAAAATCTTCACTGTTAAGCAGCACCTCCGTTGCCATGATGCCACCTGCACCATTGGGAATTGCCTGCCCAATCGAGATGAAGGTGTCATCGTCCATGCCCGTGCGGTAGGCGATCAAATCATCATGCGGCGACCATGCGGCATAGAGGGTATAGGTGGCATCGTGACGCAGCGTCTCGCTGTATCCGTCCCGAATCCGCACGACGTAGCTGTCCCACCAGCCACGTGTGATATAACGTGAATAGAGCCATTGACTGTCGGCTGACCAGCTAATGACGCGGGTTCCGGTGGCAGGCGACGATAAGCCTACTTTCTGTAAATCCGTTCCATTGGGTCGCATGATATACATGGCATTGAGGGCATGTCCGCCGGGGCGTGTGGTTTCTCGATCGGAGACAAACGCAATCCATTTGCCATCAGGTGACCATGTGGGTTGGGTGTCATGCGCCGGATGGTCGGTGATATTGGCGTCATAATCTGTGCCGGGTATGCGGAGATGGATGTCGCTGCTGCCATCCCAAAAATCGGAATGAGCCACCAACCGTGCTTGGGAAGGCTGTGTTCTGGCAATCGCTAGGAGGCCGCTGGTCAACAAAACGACAATACTGCCAATAATCAAAAATGATCGTGCCACAATCATAGAGGGTCTACTTTGCTAAAGTATCATTTTTGTTGAACAGTATAGTGGATTTTGTCGGTGAGTTGATCGCCTTCTCATGCGATGCTAAAGAAAACAAAAACAGGCGGTACACACCACCTGTCTTGTTGTTGCTTTGAATGGGCAGGGTTTTGAATCCTGCCCGGTTTTTGTTCCGCCGATTACCGGGTGGGCAGATAGTTCTCGCGGCTGGCGTTTTCCTCGTTCGGATTGTTTTCCGGATAGAGGTTATCGCCCAAGCCGAAGGTCAGTTGGCTGGTGCTGGTTGCCACATCCACCGAACCAGCTGTGATGGGCAGGGCTGGGGTGATGAAGATGTCGGGTGCACCCAACACGTTCGAGGTAAAGACCACATTTGGCGCATCACAGGCCCATGTGGGGGCATAATCTGCGACAGCGTTGTCGGTGACTTTACGGGTCTCGCCTGTGTTGAATTCGTAGACATAGATGTCCATGTCGCCATCAACATCGGATTGATAAGCGATGATTTCATCGTTGTGATACCACGCGATGTTGCTGGCGTTACCGTTGGCATCTGAAATCGCGGTGATGTTTGCGCCGGCCTTGTCCATCACGAACAGGACACTGCCACCATGACGATCTGAGCGGAAGGCGATGTAGTCACCAGCGCTTGAATACACCGGGTCATAATCATTGCCAGAGCCGTCACTGAGGAGCGTGGTTTCATAGGTGCTCATATTGAGCGAATAGATTTGCCATTGGCCGCTGCGGTCACTTTGGAACACGATTGAACCAGAGGCGGGTGACCAGAAGGGGTTGATGTCGCTGGCTTCATCCACCGTCAGACGCATGACCAGACCCGTCGCCAGATCAAGCGAGTACAGTTCCCAATTGCCGTCGCGGTTGGATTCAAACACGAGGCTTTCACCATTGGGTGCCCATACCGGGTCGGTATCCACGCCCTCGTTATAGGTGGCACGTTGGACAAACGCCCCATCTGACGAGGCGATATAGAGTTCCCAATTGCCATCACGATTGCTGACAAAGGCCACGTAATCACCATTGGGGGAACGGGTGGGGGCGACATCATGGATGCCTTCCCCAATACCGCGTGACAGGTTGGCTTCAGCCACCGGGCTGAGGCCATCCAGATCGAGCTGGAAGATCTCCCAATCATTGGTTTGATTGGAGTGATAGAGCAGCGAATCAACGCAGACCAGTGCCGAGCAGCCATTCACATTGATGGATTGGATGCCGTCGCCTGTTTCGTTGGTGGGGTCAACCGGGGTTGCCGCCAATTCAGGATTCAGGAAGTCGGTCTGGATACCCGGAATACCTTCAAGGCTGGCAGCAGGTACTTTACCTTCGCGGCTGGCGTTTTCTTCCGCCGGGAAGCTCTGCGGGTATACGTCTTCAGAGGGTTCGTCCGTCAATTGCAGCGCCACTTCTTCAACCTTGATGGCGGGTGCGTCAATCGGTAGGGCGTTGGTTTCGAAGATGTCCGGGTTGCCCATGACATCGGAGGTGAAGATCAACTCGTTCGTTCCGCAAACCCATGTTGGTGCATAGTCGGCAATCACGTTGTCGGTGACTTGGCGGGTTGTACCACCGCCGAACGCATAGACATAAACATCGAGGTCGCCATCGAGATTCGATTGGTAGGCGATGAGCGCATCGTCGGTTGACCAAGTGTGGTTGGTCGCATCACCTGCCACATCGGAGATCGCAACAGGGGCGCCACCATTAGTATTCATCACGAAGATGACGGCGTTGGCGCTGCCTTCGCGGGTCGAACGGAAGGCGATACGGTCACCCTTAGCGGAGTAGGCGGGGTCAACATCTTCACCCAGACCATCGCTGAGAAGGGTAGTCTGCATCGTGGCGAGATTCAGTTCATAGACCTGCCACTTGCCGCTGCGGTCACTCTGGTAGATCAGCTTAGAGCCATCGGGTGACCAGAACGGATTGATGTCGGTGGCGGCATCATCGGTCAGGCGCATTTCTACACCTGTCGAAAGGTCGAGTAGATAGAGTTCCCAATTGCCATCGCGGGTGGTCTCGAATACCAGCGTATTATTCGGCCCCCAAGCGGGGTCGGTGTCAATCGCAACGGTATTGAAGGTCACGCGGTGCAGTTCGGAGCCATCGGTACGGCTGACATACAGTTCCCAGTTGCCATCGCGGTTGCTGGCAAAGGCAATCCATTCGCCATTGGGTGAACGGCTTGGGGCGACATCATCCACGCCCACACCTTCACCACGCGACAGATTCGGGTTGGCTTCCGGTTGGCCCGGATAGTCACCGAGGCGGAAGATTTCCCAATCGCCTGTGCGGTTGGTGTGATAGACCTGGAAAGTCACGCATTGATAACCGCAGCCGGGGACAGGACGCCAAGGCGCAGCACCGTCTACATCGCCAAAGACCGTGCCAGTCGTGCCATTGACCACCGGGAATTTGATGGTTGGCACAAGGCTGGTGGGGTTGGTCGGATTGGGCGTGGCAGGCGGCAGATCACTGGTGGATTCTGGATATTCCGCACATGCAAACTCGACATTAAAGCCACCTACGCTGCCCGTGCTTACGAAATGATAGGTTTCGTTGGGTACGGTTGGCGTGACAAAAACCGTCACTGGCGAAGCGCCTCGTGCCAATTGGAATGTACCAGTGGAAACGAGGGCATTCACGCTACTACGGATTTCGTAGCTCTGCGGCGCGATCATTGGGCCATCACTGTTGCTGATAGTGAACATGACCTGCATTGAACTGCACAAGCCATAGACACTGACATTTGGCGGATATTCGCAGGTTGTATTGGCGGTTGCGCCAGTTGTGCCTGTGGAGAATGTCACTGGGCCAGAGATGTCACTGACACTAAAGACGGCTGAACTGTTGGCGACCAGTTGGAACGATTGCGTCAAAACGATCACGCCATTCCGGTCGCGGATGGTGACAGTGTCAGGATCAGGCATTGGGCCGCCTGTATTGTTGACGGTAAAGGTCGCAACACGATCCGCCGAGCAAGTACCGACTGCTGCCACGTCTGGTGGATAGTTGCAGGTGGTGTTGGCCGTGACGCCGGATGTACTGGTCGTCATCGTGACCGCGCCCGACTGGTTGTTCACCGTGAAGGTCTCGGAGGCGTTGCCCGTTAGTTGGAAAGACTGGGTCAGGACGACGTTGTTGTTCAGGTCACGGATGGTGACGGTATCGGGATCGGGCATCGGGCCACCATTATTGGTAATGGTGAAGGAAGCCACGCGATAGGCCGAGCAAGTCCCAGCGGCGGTCAAGTCTGGCGGGTAATTGCAGGTCGTGTTGGCCGTTAGTCCGAAGTCCAGCGAACTGAACGTTGCCGCACCCGACAAGTTAGAGACCGTAAAGGTCTGGCTTTGATTGGTTCCGAGCATTACCGCATCTGTCAGGACGACCACGCCATTCAAGTCACGAATCGTGATTTGATCGGGAGTATTCATCGGGTCGCCTGTATTGGTGACCGTGAAGGATGCCACGCGATAAGCCGAACAGGTACCCGTAACATTAAGGGCTGGCGTTGGGTTCGGGTTAGTGAGGTTGACCACCACTGGACGGGTGATAATACCTGTTGTTGTGCCGTTGGTGATCGCCATGCTCACCTGATAAGTACCCGACGACGCGAAGTTGTGGCAGATGGTGTTTTGGGCCGGGCCAGTTGTCGTGTCGCCAAAGTCCCAGCCTGTCACTGTTACGCCAACAGGCAGCACGGCGGTAAAGCAGAAGTTAGCCGCGCCATTGGGCGTAATGGTGAACGTCGCCGAACTTTCCAGTGGGTTGTAGGTACGAATTTGATTGGTAGCCGTACCGTCGAGGCCGCTGCTATCGCTGTGGATATTCAGCGTCACTGGGAAAACGCCACCGGGCGTGGTATAGGTCGAGCAGATGGATGCAGGGATATTGGAGTTGGTGTAGGTCAGGGTTTGACCATTTCCGAAGTCCCATGCCCAATCTGTGATGTTATTGCCTGTGCTGGTATCAGTGAAGCACACCGTCATGGGTGCTTGACCCGCGTAGAGCGACGGAATAAATGATGCGCTGATGGCGTTGATGTTAATCAGCGTAAACTGTAGGCTGGCGGAGGTTGGGCCGAGTGGGCCAGTGCCATCCGCGACGACGGTGTACAGACCCGGATTGGCAAAGAAGCGGGTGACCGTGCCACTCTGCGCGACATTATTGACTGTCCACAGCAGATTGTTGGCAGCATCGTAACCACGCCATCTCAGATTGCCAGTTAAACCGAGCGCGATGGCGTTGAAGATTTGGTTGGTGCCAGCGAAGTTCGTGCCAGTACGGTTGATGGCGATACTTTGGGTTGGAAACACATTAAATGTAACCGTAAATGGATTGGCTGCGTTGGTACGTGAGCCTGATGGATTCGTGCCGACAAGCGTGACGTTATAGGTGCCAGCAGCATTAAAGCTCAGGCAACCGGGTTGAACAGCGGTGCTGGTCAGTGTGCCGAGAGTGGTGTTCGCCGTGCCGAAATTCCATTGGTAGGTTAGGCCGCCAATGCCATCAAAGCTGGTGCTAGAGGTATTGGTGAAGCACACCGACTGACCCACTTCGATTGCCGTCGCCGTGCCCGTGTAGGTGTAGGCGACATTAAACGTACCGATTGCCAGCGGTGTTTGAAGGAAGCAGGTATCGGTGGTTTGCCCGGAGGTGTCGGATACATCTACACGCAGGGTGAAATCATCTATGCCGATCGGCGCAAGCAGGGCACTATCGAAGAGGAACGATGGGCTGGCAAATACCCCGTTGCTATTTAGGACAATCGGCGTATTGACCGAATCCGCTAGTACCTGATTGTAGCCACTTGGGCCAAGCAGACGCCATACATAGCGCAGGGGCAGTGTATTCCCATTGTCCATATCAATGTTATAGGCGAAGTTGCCGGGGTTGGCAGGGCTATAGTTGTTGCCAGCACCCCAACCGTCGCAGGCAAAGCTAACAGGAGTTGTTCCTAGAACCGTCAGAACTTGCCAGCCGGAGGTGCAATTATCGGCGGGTATAGCGCCATTAACCGCTGCATTCGCGGTGTAGCGCAGGCGGTATTGTGCGCCCACCGTCGGGAAGTTGATGTTATAAGGCGTGCCTGTGCCAGTTGCGAAAGGCGTGCCGGTCGTTCCATCCCACAGTTCAAGTTCCCACCCATAGGTGATGATGCGCCCATAGAGGTTGCCAACGGCGGGTGTATAACCTACGGTTTCACCTACAACCGGATTGATATCGCCAACGGGCAATCCGCATGTGAGATTGTTATAGCTTGCGGCGACTGCAATGGTATTGGAATTGCAGACGTGGGGTGTTCCATCGGCGTCCGTAACGGTGACCTGTACTTGAACGCTTTCATTCGCAAGAGCAGGGGGCAGCGTGGCGTTAGCCGGATCCCATTGAATCGTTGCATTAGGACTATTCAAGATCGGATTTGTCGCAGGGACAAGTGTTCCACCGACAACCGTCCACAAATAGCTGGCTTGGCGGCCTGCCACACCCGTAATGTTAACGGTATAGTTTGTTGTGACAGGGTTGCCCGTTGCTACGTTGACAGGAATGGGCGAAGTGGGAGCAACCGAGAAGTTTGTACAACTGACCGTCGGCCATGGATTGAGGTTGAAGGTGTAATCCGTAAAACAGGTCGAGGTGGTGCCGTCTTGATTGTCCACCGTGATGTCATAGTGAACAGTGATGGGTGTAACTGCCGCAGGGCCAGTTGTCGTATTGACCCACCCAAACGTAGCCGTATTACTGGTCTGAGCCGAGTTGCTGACTGTCCAGTTGTACGCTGTGACGGTTCGACCATTCAAGTTCGTCACGTTGGCAAGGTTAACGCCGAATGTATAGGTAAGTCCATCGGCACGAAGCGTTCCGGGTAGGCCGGGTGTAATCGTCGGGTTGGGGCAGTTTAATGGCTGCCAACCGCGTGTGATGGTCTGAGTATCGGCACAAGATGCGCCGTCGGCAGTCGTGGCTAAAAATTCCATCTGGAATGAGCCAAAACCATAGAGCGACCAGTTAACCGCAGTTAGGGTAGCGGCATTTCCGGTTAGTATCTCCACACCTGCATTGTTGATCACGCGCCAACTATAGGTAACGGTACGACCCCCAATGTTCCCCACATTGCTATTGTAGTTTTGGGCGCCGGTGGTTGGGAGGATGTTAAACGTACCTGTGATATTGCAGGTTAGTTGCAGTAGATTGACGGTGATCGTCATCTCGGCATAGGAAGTCCCGCCGGGGCCTGTCACAGTCAGCCGGATAGGATTACCACCTAGTGTAATATTGCCGAGGATGTTGCCCACTGGAATATTGGCCGGATTTTGAAGGTTGCTGTCTTCAACACCATCACCATTAAAATCCCATGACCACGCTGTAATCGCGCCGGAACTGGTATCGGTGAAGGTAACATTGGTACCCCACGTGATGGTATTCGCTGTTGAGGTAAAGCTGGCAATTGGCGCCGACACAATGCTCAGTGTTTGCGTATCGGTGGAACTGGCCGGGGTTGGTGTTCCGCCGTCATCAACGGTCAAAATTACCGTCCGAAGTCCTTGAGTGGCATACAGGTGACATACCACCGTGTTGTTATCTTCAACGATTGGGGTACCGTCACCAAAGTTCCAGAGATTGTGCAGGATCGGGCCGGTGCTGATGTTGGTAAAGCAGACTTCAATTTGCCCGCCGGGGTTGTTGCCCGTGAATACATAGGTGTAACTGGCAACGACCGTTTGACCGGACGGATAGACACCAACCTGACGTGTGACCGTACCATTGCCGCCGGGGCCAATATACGTCATGACCACATCATAGGTGCCGTTGGGTAATGGGCCATTGGCAGTGTAGGTGTAGTTAAAGGGCGCGGGTGCGGTGGCCTGATTAAAGACTTGCACCGGGCTGCCATCGCCAAAATTGAATGACCATGACGTGATTGGGCCAGTGAGCAAATCTTCCGCCACAATCGTGACCGTCAACGGGGCTGTCCCATCCGAAGGCACCATCGTGAAATTGGCAGAAGGCTGTGGTGCGTTTAACGCAACCGAACGACTCAAGATTGCGAATAGACCTGCGCCGTCAGTCACCGTTAACTGAACGGTATAGGTGCCATAGGCTGAGAATGACCATGAGGTGTTCTGGGTGGTTACGTCTGGATAGACATTGAGATCGAGAGCTGGTTGGGCGATGACTTCCCACAAATAGGTCAAGCCGCCGGGAGTGCTGGAATTAAAGGTTTGGACAGTAATTGGCAGCAGACCCGTGTAGTTGGACGGGCTGAGCGTAAACGCAGCATTAGGTGGTGTAGTAATGGAAACACTACCCGTCAAAACAGGTAAGGTAATGGTTGCTGTCCCGCAGGTCAGTGTGATGGCTTTTGTGCCCGGTGTGACATAGGTAATGGTGTGTGGGCCAGCAGTAGCTGCCGTAAAGCCATCCCCGAAGTTCCACGCAAAGGTAGTAATATCGGGCGAACGGAGCGCATTGAAACGATAGGTATAAGGATTTGTATCGCCGTTATTGGTGATGTCCATCTGGCAGAAGGTTTGCTGCGCTTGGATACCACCATCCCCTTCGGGAGCAGATTCAAGGGGCGTAGACGGATCAATGGTGATCACGCCCTCGCTGGCTTCTGTTGAAGGTTCTTCAGAAGTCACGGCGGGTTCAGTAGGGTTGACTTCTTCCGTTTCTTCGGTTGGTGGGTCAACAGGCGGTTCGGGAGTTGGTGTTTGTGTAGGTGGATCATCAGCGAGGGCTGTTTGTGGCTGACTGTCGTTCAACAGCCCTTGTGTCCCCCCAATTGTTCCGGTGATCAGAATGGTTAGAATAATCAATAAATTGAAACACAAGCGTTTATAACTATATCGCATAATGGGTTCTACCCTCCACCTTATAGCCGATGATATACGCTGTTGTTGGTTGCATTGGATAAACTATGGACAAACCTTGCGTATAAATCATTATATAAGAAAGAATTGATTCTTAAAGCACGCTATTGTGAATTTTTCCGAAAGAGCCAATTAGTAAACAAACTTTATGTTCAAATTTATAATCGCATTATTACAGATATGGCTGGTGGCGCACGTCTTGCGCCATTAAACTAACATTGTTAGAAATATGTATGTGGTAATTAAATGTTTTTAATTCCCAAATTTGTAAACCCTCCCAACATCTCGTAAACTACAAAGTCAGGCATATCGAGTTCGCTTGCCAGTGGTAAAATACCCATTTACTAAGTTTAGGACTCCAAATTAACCCCCGTTCGATGGGGAGGCGCTAATGACTGGAAATCCCGCAGCAACGCTCATTGGTAAGCGATACCAGCTACATGAATCTCTCGGACGTGGAGCGATGGGGGCAGTTTATCGTGCGACTGACCGACTGACCGCACAAACCGTTGCGGTCAAGCGTGTGACGACGGTGTTTGAAAGCCGACCGCTAGATTCCAGCACGGAAAGATTTGACACCCGTTTGGCGCTGGCCCGCGAGTTTAAAGTGCTGGCTTCACTGCGTCATCCTCACATCATTAGCGTTCTTGACTATGGGTTTGATGAGGTCGGGCAACCATTTGTCACGATGGAGTTGTTGCAAGAAGCACGGCCCTTTGTTCTGGCTGGGCAAGGTGAGCCGCTGGAACGAAAAATCGAATTGTTGGTCGAACTGCTACAGGCATTGGCTTATCTGCATCGGCGTGGCATTTTGCACCGTGACCTAAAACCGGGCAATGTTTTGGTGGATGCGAATGGCCGGGTCAAGGTGTTGGATTTTGGCTTGGCGGCTAAGTCGGAACAAGCCAAAGAAATCGCGGGCACGATTGCGTATATGGCCCCCGAAGTGCTGCAAGGTAAACAGGTCACGGTTGCTTCAGATTTATATGCGGTTGGGGTTATGGCCTATGAATTGATTGCAGGCCGCCACCCGTTTGATGTGCGTGATACCAACCATTTGGTACGGGCAATTTTGAACAGCAATCCGGATTTGGCGTTGTTGTATGCCCAGACTTATCACGGTGATCTTATACCGGAATTGGATGGGGGATTAGGGGATACCCTGCACTTTGAAGGGAATCAGCCCCCTACCGATTTGCTGGAAGACCGGGAAGACCGAACCATTACAGACGAAAAGAGGATTGTCATTTTAGATGACACCCAACATTTGTCTCACCCCCCGATTAAGGGTGATGTGGAGCTTGAATCAGGGCCAGCTACCTTTAACGAGCGCTATATTTTGGCATCAATTATCGGGCGGTTATTGGCAAAATCCCCTGCCGACCGCTATTACGATGCCTATGATGTGATTCAGGAATTATGCGCCGCGATGGGGCAAGAAGTTCCAGCCGAGTCGCCTGCGATTCGTGAGAGTTTTCTACAAGCCGCTGAGTTTGTGGGACGCCATGTCGAGCTTGACCAGCTTACTAAGGCCCTCGCTAATTCCATCATAGGGCAAGGTAGCGCATGGCTGGTCGGGGGGGAAAGCGGCGTAGGTAAATCCCGTTTATTGGAAGAACTGCGTACCCATGCGCTTGTCGAAGGGGTCATGCTGCTGCGTGGTCAAGCGGTGTCGGAAGGTGGTTTGCCCTATGAAGTGTGGCATGATCCCTTGCGACGATTGGTGCTGACTTCTGATATTACCGATGTCGAGGCGGGTATCCTCAAAGACCTGATTTCCGATATTGAAGACCTCATCGGACGAAAAGTGCCAGACGCGGTCAAATTGGAGGGCACGGCCTATCAGCAGCGCCTGTTGGGTACCATTGCCAGTATTTTCCAGCGTCAACAACAACCTGTCTTGCTGCTGCTGGAGGACTTGCAGTGGGTTTCCAACGAAAGCCTCGAAATAGTGAAACGGCTGGCAGGCATGATCGGCGAACTGCCGATTTTGATTGTGAGCAGCTATCGAACTGAAGACCGTCCACAGCTTGCCGATGAACTCCCCGAAATGACCCTGCTCAAACTGGAACGCCTTTCGACTGAGGGTATCGCTGAACTGAGTGTTTCGATGTTGGGTGAGACAGGCCGTCAGCCCCAAGTCTTGGAATTGCTGCAACGCGAAACCGAAGGCAATGTTTTTTTCATGGTCGAGGTTGTGCGGGCGCTGGCTGAAGAAGCTGGACGACTTGACCAAATCGGGCGGGTTGAACTTCCAGAGCATATTTTTGCCGGGGGTATCCAGACGGTTATTAAGCGTCGTTTGGACCGTGTTCCCGCCGAAGGTCAATATTTGCTGCAATTGGCGGCGGTATCCGGTCGGGAACTTGATCTGGCCGTATTGCAGCAGGTCAAGGGCGACCTAAACCTTGATGAATGGTTGATTATCTGTGCCAACCGCGCTGTTTTGGAGATACAAGACGGGGAGTGGCGCTTTGCCCATGACAAACTGCGTGCCGCTGCATTGAATGCCATTCCGTCGGAACAACAGCCGACCTATCATCGTAGCATTGCCGAGGCGATTGAAAAAGTGTATCCCGACGCATTCGATCAGGCCGCGACAATTGCCCAGCATTGGCGCGTGGCGGGTGATGTAGATAAGGAACGCTTCTATTCGCAACGGGCGGGTGAACATGCCCTCAAAATCAGCGCCTTTTCGGACGCGATTGCCCATTTTGAACGAGCATTGGAACTGCTGCCAAGCCAATCGGCTGAACGGATTGAGGCCGAGCTTCACACCAAATTGGGTGAGACTCTGCAATACACGGGTGATTATGTCAATGCGATTCGGCGTTTGGAAAAAGGTCTGCAAATCGCACGTGCGATTGATGACCAGACTGGCGTGGCCCGTGCGCTTAACTTAATGGGTGATGCCTATTGGGGACAGGGCGATTATCCGAAAGCCGCCATGATGTGTGAGGAAGGGCTGACGATTTCACGGACCATTGATGATCAACGTGGGATTGCGCGGGCCCTTAATCGCTTGGGGATGGTTTCCGCCGAGACGGGTGATTATGCGGCAGCGGTGCAGCGTTTGGAAGAAAGCCTCCGTTATGTGGGGGTGATTGATGACCTAGAAGGTTGTGCGATTGTCATCAATAATCTGGGTACCGTGTCCTATGCGACAGGGGATTACCCCGGTGCGCGGCGCTATTTTTCCGAGAGCCTGACGATCTGGCAAACGGTTGGGGATCGGCGACAAGCTGCTATCTCGCTGATGAATTTGGGCAGTGTGGCGGGCGAACAGGGCGATTTTGACAGCGCCACCCGCTATTTTCAGGACACCCTCGAAACCTGCCGTGCCATTGGCAATCGGCGAGGGGTAGCGATGGCCCTTGATAATCTGGGGTTTGTTGCAGAGCTTAAAGGCGATTATCCCGGTGCTACGCGCTATTTTGAGGCTAGTCTTGCTCTTGCCCGTGCGATTGGCAATCGGCGAGGGATGGCGACCACGTTGGTCAATCTAGGCCATGTGGCGCGGGCTGAAAAGAGCCTTGAACGGGCCGCCGATTATTACTATCAGGCGCTTAGCTTGGCCCGTGAAATTCAGGCTATCCCCACCTTGATGGAGGCTCTCATTGGGCTGGCAGATGTCATCCCGGATCGTACCCGTGCCCTGACGTGGCTTGGCCTAGTCATGAATCACCCGGCGACCTCCGAAGGAACCAAAAAATTGGCCGCGCCTGTATTGGAAAAACTCAAGTCAGCGGTTCCCCCTCAAAAAGCTGATGCCGCCATTGAAAAGGGTGTCGCGCTTGATTTGGAAACGGTGGTAGCCGAAGCCTTGCAAGAACGCGCCAATATGCTCTTGCAGATGATGGGCCGGGTCTAAAAACAAAAAAGCCACCTGTAATCAACGGATGGCTGTACTCAAATCGAGGTTTACGGGGATGAGGTTAATTCATCCCCTTTTTGATTCGTTTTGGCTTATTCTACAGCGGCGTAGAAGGCATCAATTGCTACTGTGCCGTTGGCCGGGACAATCTTAACAGTATGCGGGCCAGAGGTAAGATAGTCAATGACCTCATACTTCCCATATTCCGTCGCCGAGGAGTATGTATTCACTGTACGAACCGCTACACCATCCACAACAATCGTGAACGAACCCAACTTCGGCCCTGCGATGTAAATGACTTTGAGAGTTTCACCTTCAAAATCGAATTTCAAATAGGTGTTGCGGGCGCGGCTGGCATACAGATAGCTGCCACCACTGGCGTTGGCAGTGTTGACATTTACCCATGACCCGGAGCGTGCCACAATGGGGTCGTTCGATTCAATCAAACGCCATTCGGCGGTAGTCCGATCGGGTAGACAGTTGAAGGGGCCAGCGGCTCCCGGCACGAACGCGACATTCAAGTCTTTGCCAAGCGCGTTTTCGGTCAGCGGTGGATACTGCCCATCGAAAATACAGGCTTTGGGATAGGTTAGCCATTGAGCGCCAACCATGCTGACATAGGGCGCGGCGAAGGATGTCCCCGCAAGGAAGCCGTTATCGCCATAGGGGAAACCTGCACCGGGGGCAATCACATTGCCGTCATGCGAGAACTGCCACATTGGGCCATAGTTGCCTAGTGTCGCACCGGTGCCTACCACTTCGGGCCAGCGGGCGGGTGTTAGCGGCCACGAACCAAGCCAAGGCCGATAATTACCGGACGCGGCTACTGGGATGACCGCAAATTCACCGTCAGACTCCGCACTTCGCTCCAGATATTCCTTCAGCAAGCCGCGGAAATCGGCGAGTTGGGCTTCATCATCCATTGAATCCACCAGCTTGAAGATATAATAATCTAGCTTATCTTCTGGCACACCCAACTGGTCGGTGAGATAGTCGCTTAGCCCGATGCCTGCTGTATCCACGCATGGCACGGCATATTTGTTGGCAAGCGCATACTGCAAGGAGCCATCGGGTGATTTCAGATACCACTTGATGTTGCTGCCATTAAAGTTGACACGGAATACATCGGTATGGACACCGGGCAAGAAGGTGATGGTTTGTTTGCGATTCTTTGGATTGGGCCAGAAGTAGTTGTTGCCGCTGGCGACAGAAATCGTTGCCGATACTTCGTTGTAGCTTTCATAGCCAAATCGGGCAGAATAAACCCCGTCGCCCAAATCAGCCACGCATTGCAAAGTAGGCTTCACTAACCCAGTCGGAGGTTCTGGTTCACCATCGCAGGGCGTAGAGTATTTGTTGGCACTCACTGATCGTTGAACGCCATCCGGCCCTTTGAGTTTCCAGATCAGCGTCGTAGATTGGGTAAATTTGACCGAGAACGTCTTGTGCCAATCACCGGGTTCAAAGACACGCGGTTGCTGGCGATCTTTAGGCGTGGGGCTGAAAGCATTATATGTCCCAACGGGAATATTGAGCATCACATCATTGGTATTGTCATAGCCAAACCACGCGACATATTTGCCATCAGGTTGCTTGGCAACGCAATCAAGTGTCGGGATAACCGCGTCATCGGTGACAGGTGCATATTCATTAATCCACGACACGGCCTCATCAAATTTGAAGGGCGGGATGGGTGTTTCGTCAATGACCATACCGGGGTCTTCGCACGGGATAATGCCGAAGCTCATGTTGATGACAAAATGCTTGTAGCCTTGTTCCATCAATCCCCCCGGCCCTTCAATCGTGTTCCGAACGACCTCTTTAAGGACTTCGGTACGATAGCCAGTGCTGCCCCCGCCAATGTCAATCGGGACAATCAGGATTTTGGACATATCCACGACGCTGGCTAGGTCGTTAAACACCGCCAATACTTCGTTCCCGTGTGAGGTGGGGGTACTAAAATCGTCTAATACAATGATGGCGACATGGGTGGTGTTGAAATCTGACCCAGCGGAAATATCGGGCTGGAGATTGGCTAGCCAGTCGTTGGAGATAGGATTATCGCGGATTTCTTGGGCAACTTGGGCGGGGTCTATGCCCAGACCAGACACGGAGAAGCCAAGCCCTGATACCGAAAAGCCAAGCCCTGATACTGAGAATCCGAGGCCAGACACCGAGAATCCGAGGCCGGATACGGAGAAACCTTGACCACCAAGTAGTTCGGGGGTCAATACACAGGCTTCACCAGATGTTGCCTCTTGGCCTTTGGTCTTTGGGACATCATTAAAAAACAGGATACTGGAGCCGAGAACTAAAAATATGATCAGAAATAATGCCCATTTCAATGTTCGTCGAGAGTGCATAGTGATAATTCCCCCGTTGCCTACTAGAGCGTTGGTTGCGGTGATCTCTTTTTAGTATGTAGAGCTTTAAGATATTCATGTAAAAACATGTTCAAAAGAATAAGCTCACTAATATTATACGGAATTCCACATTGCATTTACCTTGCAATCCCACAAAACTTCATGAAATTTCCGTGAATATCGTAAATTCGTGCGGTTTTCTAACCTTTCACGAACATTAAATAGATAAAAGGGGGAGTGGTTATTTATTAGGTCGTAATGGCTAGAAATTTCGGGTTGTTCGTTCCTAAAATCCCTTGAACCTATATTTATGAGTAGTAAACCCCCTACCAAGATTTGTAGCAGGAATTTTGGTGGGGATGTGTACAATCATTTCTAAGATTGCAAAAGATTTCACGATTGACAGAAAGGACAATAGAGGATGCAGTTTATTGCCGATATTCAGGTCACGGGTCAAACCACTCCCGCTTATAGCGAAATTTTAACCCCGGAGGCACTCGCTTTTGTCGCCAAGTTGCAGCGTGCTTTTGGAGGGCGGCGGCATGAACTTTTGCAGCGCCGCAAGGAAGTTCAACTGCGTTTACAAGATGGCATCCTTCCCACCTTTCTAGCCGAAACCGAGCATATGCGTACCAGCGAATGGCAGGTCGCCCCTATTCCTGAAGACTTGCAGCGCCGCTGGGTCGAGATCACCGGCCCGACCGAACGCAAAATGATGATTAATGCCCTCAACTCCGGTGCCGATGTGTTTATGGCTGACCTTGAAGACGCCAATACGCCAGCATGGTCAAACGTAATCGAAGGCCAGATCAATCTGCGCGATGCGATTGGCGGCACGATTACCTTTACTAACCCTGACGGCAAAGCCTATCGCCTTAATGAGCAAGTTGGCTTATTGATGGTGCGTCCACGTGGTTGGCATCTGGACGAAAAACATGTTTTGGTAGATGGAGAGCCTATGTCGGGGTCACTGTTCGACTTTGGCATGTATTTTTTTCATAACGCCCGCCGTCTGATGGCAAAAGGCACTGGCCCCTATTTCTATCTGCCTAAAATGGAAAGTCACCTTGAAGCGCGTTTGTGGAACGATGTTTTTGTTATGGCCCAAAATGAACTTGGCCTACCGATTGGCACCATCAAAGTCACCGTACTGCTCGAACATATTCTGTTATCGTTTGAGATCGAAGAAGTTCTCTATGAACTGCGTGATCACATTGCCGGAATTAACGCCGGACGGTGGGATTATATTTTTAGCTGTATCAAGAAATTCCGCAGCCAGCCCGATTTTCTGCTGCCCGATCGTGCCCAAGTGACGATGACCGTGCCGTTCATGCGGGCCTATACCCAATTGCTGGTGCAGACCTGTCATCGGCGCGGCGCTCATGCGATGGGCGGTATGGCGGCCTTTATCCCCAGTCGGCGGGATGCGGCGGTCAACGAAATAGCCCTGACCAAAGTTCGAGAGGACAAACTGCGCGAGATCAATGATGGGTTTGACGGCACATGGGTGGCGCATCCCGACTTAGTGCCTATCGCTCGTCCTATTTTCGAGGAGGGTCTAAAGGGTCGTGCCAATCAAAAAGAGCGCATCCCCGACGTGAATGTGAAGCCCTCTGATCTAATTAACTTCAAAATTCCCGGCGGTCAAATTACCGAGGCAGGTGTGCGGAATAATGTTAGTGTAGCTCTGCAATATGTGGAGGCGTGGTTGCGTGGTAATGGGGCAGTGGCGATTTTTAACCTCATGGAAGACGCCGCAACTGCCGAAATCTCGCGTTCACAGCTTTGGCAGTGGGTACATCACCCCGATGGCAAATTGGATGATGGGCGCAAAGTGGATGTGCCGATGGTGCGTCAAATCCTACAGGATGAACTTGGCAAGATTAAGGAAATGGTCGGCGAGAAAGCCTTTGCCAATGGACGCTATGCCGACGCCGAAAAAATCCTTGACCAGTTGGTTACCAATGACGAATATCCCGAATTTTTGACGGTCATCGCCTACGATTACATTTGATCAGGTGTTACGAATGGATGGGGTGAGCAGCCCTGTCCATTGCTTCTCAGCGCCATTTACACAACCCACCAAAGAATCTGCGGTATAATTCAAATAACTATTTTTTGAAGTTGTCGCGTTCACTACGCTTATAAAGTATCGGAGTGGTGTCTATGGTCGCAGCCCCCATGCTCTCCCCAGACCACACCGTCCGCACTACCTGTCCCTACTGTGGTGTGGGCTGTCAGATGAATTTACATATCAAAGACGATGTCATTTACCGTGTCAGTGCGCCATTTGACTCCGCCCCCAATTATGGCAATCTATGTGTTAAAGGCCGCTTTGGGTTGGATTTTACGACCCATCCACGTCGCCTCACAACCCCGCTGATTCGTAATGGTGGCCCCGGTGAATTTCGTGAGGCTACATGGGATGAAGCCCTAACCCTTGTCGCAGAAAAACTTTCCCAAATGGTGCGCGAAAGCGGCGGGGATAGTTTTGCGACGTATGCCTGTGCCAAAGCCACCAATGAGGATAACTATGTCTTTCAGAAATGGGCGCGGGCTGTTCTTAAAACCAACAATGTGGATCACTGTGCCCGTTTGTGCCATGCCGGAAGCGTAACCGGATTGCAACTCGCCATCGGATCGAGCGCGATGAGCAACAGCATCGCCGAAATGGAGCATCTCGACACCTTTATTGTTACAGGCAGCAACACCACCGAAACCCATCCGGTCATTAGCCTATTTCTCAAACGGGCCGTCCGACAAAATGGCGCGAAATTGATTGTGATTGACCCACGCCAAATCGAATTGACCGACTTTGCGACGCTGTGGTTGCGACAAAAACCCGGGACAGACGTGGCGGTCTATCAGGCAATGGCGCATGTAATTGTTGCTGAGAAGCTCTATAACGAGGATTTTATCAGCCGCCGCACCGAAGATTTCAACGACTATATTGAATCCCTTGAGAAATTTACACCAGAATGGGCTGAAGCAATTAGCGGTGTCCCTGCCGAACAAATTCGAGAAGCAACGCGGATGTATGCCCAAGCCGAACGGGCTGCATTCTATTGGGGCATGGGTATCAGTCAGAGTACACACGGCACTGATAACGCCCTTGCCTTGACCAATCTCGCCTTGATGACCGGGCATATTGGCAAACCGGGGACGGGTCTAAATCCCTTGCGTGGTCAAAATAATGTGCAGGGCTGCTCCGACAGTGGTGGGCTGCCGAACGTATTCACCGCTTATCAGAAAATTACCGACCCTGCCATCCTCCATAAATTCGAAACGGCATGGCACACAGCCCTTTCACCTGATCCCGGCCTGACGGTAACGGAAATGGTAGATGGGGCGCTGTTGGGCAAAATTCGCGCTATGGTCGTCATGGGGGAAAACCCCTTGATGAGCGAACCTAATTTAGCTCATGCCCGCCACGCGATGGAACATCTCGATTTTACGGTGTGCATTGATATTTTTATGAACGAAACGGGTGAACTGGCTGATGTAATTTTGCCCTCCGCCAGCTTTGCGGAAAAAGACGGCACATTTACCAATAGTGACCGCCGTGTGCAGCGTGTCCGACAGGCTTTACCCGCTTATGGGGAGTCACGTGCCGATTGGCAGATTGTGTGTGAAATCGCCACCCGCATGGAGAAAATCTTGGGGGTTGAACACCGCGCAGGGTTTGATTATCCGGATGCCGAAGCCATCTGGGAAGAAATGCGCTACCTGACGCCCGATTTTTACGGCATCACCTATGAACGACTGGAACGTGAAGGCGGTGTGCATTGGCCCTGCCCATCGCTTGACCACCCCGGTACGCCCTATCTATTTGAGCATGATTTTCCGCGCGGCAAAGGCAAATTCTGGTCATTGGAATTTGGAACGGACAGCGAACTGCCCGACGCCGATTATCCGTATCATCTAACCACAGGCCGCGTCTTGTTCCATTGGCACGGCGGCACGATGACCCGCCCCTCCAAACTCAACGAGATTTTCCCAGAGCCGATTCTAGAAATGCACCCGGATGATGCCCATACCCTTGAACTGGTGTCAGGGGATTGGATCGAGGTCAGTTCGCGGCGGGGCAGTGTTGTCTGTCGGGTGATGGTCACGGGCCGTTCACCTATCGGCACAGTCTTTTTGCCTTTCCATTTTGTGGAGGCGGCGGCGAATTTGCTGACGCTGGATAAGATTGACCCCCGCGCCAAAATTCCAGATTTTAAGATGGCGGCAGTGCGGTTGCGTAAAACGGATGCACCCGTGCGAGAGGGAGCAGACATCGCACTGGATGAACGGGGCACGATCAAAGACCCCACCACCTATGTGCATTAAACGAGGTTTGTCATGAGCCTGACCCTAGCAATTATGGCGGGTGGCAAGAGTTCACGCATGGGTACGGACAAATCGTTTGTTACCCTGCTTGGCAAGCCCTTGATCGAACATCTCCTAGATCGGCTGACTGATTTAGGCGAAGATGAGCGCATTTTGATTACCAACCGCCCGGATGATTATGCTGCATTAGGTTTACCGATGTTCCCCGATATCCTGCCCAATAAAGGCTCACTAGGGGGGATATATACTGCGATTACCCACAGCCAATCCGATTATACACTGGTCATCGCCTGCGACATGCCTTTTGCCAATCTTGCCCTGCTAAAATATATGGTGGGTCTCTGTGATGGGTCGCAGGATGTGATTGTGCCGCGTGTAGACCATTATCCTGAAGGATTGCACGCGATTTATAGCCGAGCCTGCCTTGCCCCCATTCGCCAACGTTTGGATGCCGATCAACTGAAGGTGATGGGCTTTTATGGCGATGTACGGGCACGTTATTTGGATGAGGCCGAATATCAACCCTTTGACCCCAAAGGACTGTCGTTTTTTAATGTCAATACGCCGCAGGAGCTAGAGGAAGCGCGGCGTTTGGCGGGTGAATGATTTTTTGAACTAGATTTTTCTTACATAGGATAATGGAATGAAATCCCTTGCTGAGATTTTAATTTCCTATCAAGGTCGGCAGCGCGATGCCTTACTGCCCATCTTGTGGGATGTGCAAACCACCTTTGGTTATATCGGACCGGACGCCGTCCATCAAATATCCCATACCCTACGTGTGCCGGAATCTGATATATACGGCGTGATTAGCTTCTACAGTCTTTTTTCCGCTGAACCAACCGCCGAAACCGTTATTCGTGTCTGCACCGATCCGGTGTGTGGTTTGGCTGGGGCGGATGAGGTTATTCATCACCTATGCCATCAATTGAATAGCCATCATGATAAGATGACCCCCGATGGCAAGTTTATCGTTAGCCATACCACCTGTTTGGGTTTATGCGACCATGCCCCTGCTGCGTTGATTAGCCAACGTGGACGGCCAGAAATTGCCGTCGCCCCGTTGACACCGCAAACTGAAATAACCGAACTGCCCGTGCTGTTGCCCTATCAAAGCATTGTTCGAGGCGACATTTTGTTGCAGGGCGTAGATGGCAACCGGGTCGAGCCGCTTGCTGATTACGGGTCGTATCGCGCCTTGCATCATGCCATTACCACACTAGGGCCAGAGGGGGTCATCGGGGAGGTCGAAAAAGCGGCGTTAATTGGGCGGGGTGGCGCGGCTTTCCCTACCGCATCCAAATGGAAAATGACCCGTCAAGCCGAGGGCCAGCCAAAATATGTGGTGTGCAACGCTGATGAGAGCGAACCCGGCACATTTAAAGACCGCGTATTGATGGAAGGCCGCCCCCATCTCATCTTAGAAGGGGTGGCGCTGTGTGCCTATGCCATCGGCGCGGGCAAAGCCTACATTTTTGTACGCGGCGAATATCCAGAATCCACAAGACGGCTGCAATGGGCGATTGATGAAGCGACCCATGCAGGTTTGCTCGGCGCCAATATATTGGGTAGCGAGTTCTCACTGGATATTGAAATCCGGCGTGGCGGTGGGGCGTATATCTGTGGTGAAGAAACCGCCCTGTTTGAAGCGATTGAGGGGGATCGGGGTTTCCCGCGCATCAAGCCCCCCTATCCGACCACACATGGTATATTTCAGAAACCCACCGTCGTTAATAACGTCGAAACCCTCAGCACTATCGCCGGCATTGTCGAACATGGCGGGGAGTGGTTTAAGCAATGGGGGACCGAGAAAAGCACTGGGCCAAAATTGGTGTCGGTCAGCGGGCATGTGCATCGTCCGGGGGTCTATGAAATCAACCCCGGCTTGACCCTGCGCCAGTTATTGGAAGATTATTGCGGCGGGGTGATTGGCGACCTGCAAACGGTGTTGATGGGCGGGGCGGCAGGCACATTTTTAACCCCCGATCAATTGGATGTGCGCCTGACTTTTGAGGATTTACGGGCCATCCGCAGTACCTTTGGCTCAGGGGCGATTATGGTCTTTAATGAAACCGCCGATATACGCGATGTATTGCGACGGCTGGGACGCTTTTTTAAACATGAAAGCTGCGGCAAATGTTTCCCCTGTCAATTGGGCACGCAGCGCCAAATGGAAATATTGGAACGGGCCGATGCTCCGCTGATGGGGGATCGGGAACGGCTGCGTGATATTGGCCTGACGATGACCGAGGCTTCATTATGCGGATTGGGGCAGACGGCGGCTTCGGCGGTCTTAAGCGCCCTCGAAAAATGGCCTGATTTGTTAGCCGTGAAAGGGCAGCCTGTATGAGCAATACCGTCACCCTGACGATTGATGGTCAAGAAATTACTGTACCTGTCGGAACCACTGTGCTCGAAGCGGCTGCGCTGGTGGGCATTGAAGTGCCTGTAATTTGTTATCATGATGCCACAACCTCCAACGGTTTGTGCCGGGTCTGTGTGGTGGATGTCAATAATGGGCGATTGCTACAAGCGGCCTGTGTCACATCCTGTGCCAATGGCAGCAAAGTCGAAACGCGCAATGAGCGAGTTGAACGCAGCCGCCGTACCATTTTGGAAATGCTCAATTCGGCGGTGGATTTGCAGCACGCCCCAGCCATTCAAACCATGCTGACCGATTATGACGCCGACCCCGCCCGTTTTCCCGATGCTGAACGCCGCGAACATGCCCTGTTGGATGACAACCCATTTTATATGCGCGATTACAGTCAATGTGTGTTGTGCTGGCGCTGTGTGCAGGTCTGTGCCGAAGATGCCCAATATACCTTCGCCCTGACGTTCGGCGGACGCGGCTTTGATACACACATCGCCACCGCCTTTGACATCCCCATGCCTGAATCACCGTGTGTGTTTTGTGGGCAATGTGTTGGGGTATGTCCAACCGGGGCACTCAAACCGAAAATTCAGTGGGGTATGGAACAGGGCCTGACGCCGGATGAAATTCGCCAAAGCACCCGCCGACCCCGCCGACCTCAACAGGTAGAAATCGAGGAGGGGTAATATGGAATCCGGCGCACTTCCCTATACCTACTGGGCGATTGACCTCGAAAAAACGGAACTGACCGAGGGCGGGGTGATTGAGGAGTCACTGGTCAGCATTTTTGTTAACGGGCAGGAATTGGCGACGGTTATGTGCAGCCCAATTGACCAAGAGGCGTTGGCGCTCGGCTTTCTCTATAACGAAGGCGTCATCGAATCGCCGACGGAAATCAAGCTGATTCAAGCGAATGTGCCACGCACCGCTGTGGATGTTTTTCTCAATCGGGCCGAATTTAATCCCCCCCGCCGCATGATATTAACCTCTGGCTGTGGTGGCGGTATCAGTTTGCAGGATTTGACCGCCACCCATCCGCCGCTGGATAGCGATTTTGCCATTTCCCCCGATGTCATTTTGCAGCGCATGGGCGATTTGCAGGGCGCAGCCCAACTGTATAATGCCGTGCGTGGCGTCCACACCTCGGTTTTGGCGAATGAAGCCGGGATGTTGGTCAGTGCCGAGGATGTGGGACGGCATAACACGATTGATAAAATCGCCGGCAAGGCGTTGCAGGCTGGCCTTGATACCCGCGACTGCTTATTATTGACCAGCGGACGTATTAGCTCCGAGATGTTGGGCAAGGCGCGTCGGTTGGGTGTTCCATTGATTGCCAGCCGTACCGCCCCGACCAGCATCAGTGTGCAATTGGCAACGGCATGGGGTATCTGTATCGCGGGGTATGTGCGGCGCGGTGGGATGCGGGTCTATACCCATCCCGAACGGCTAGGCTTGCCCGAAATTGTCCCGTTTTCCGCCTGATATGAGTGCCGAATTTTTTAATGTCGCTACTGTGCGGGCGGGCCTAGAAAAACTCTATGCCCATTGGTCACCCAATCGCCACACCGTCGGCCTTGACTCCCGTAAGGCATTAGGCCACGTTTTAGCCGAGCCGATTTATTCCCCCGAACGCCTGCCCTATTTCCCGCGCAGCACCATGGATGGGTATGCCGTCCGCGCTTCGGATACCTTTGGGGCGACCCAAGCTCTACCGGCGTATTTGACCTGCGTCGGTTCGATCCAAATGGGCCAAGCCGCCAATATTGCCCTTCAATCGGGTCAGTGTGCCGAGATGTTTACAGGCGCGATGCTGCCAGCCAATGCCGATGCCGTCGTGATGGTCGAGCGCACGCAAAAACTTGGCGAGGCCGAAATTGAAATTCTTGCCCCCGTCGCCCCCGGTGAAAATGTGGTACAGGTCGGTGAAGATATTGAAACAGGCGAATTGATTTTACCCGCCGGACATCAGCTTCGCCCCGAAGATATAGGCGGATTGTTGGCGGTGGGGATGCTGGCAGTCCATGTTATCGCGCCGCCGCGTGTAGGCATTTTGAGTTGCGGTGATGAATTAGTATCCCCCGAAGCAATTCCTGCCTTCGGTCAAATCCGCGACATCAATCGGCCGATGTTGGCGGCATTGGTACAAGAGGCGGGCGGACATCCAATTTCGTTGGGCATTGCCCACGATGACACCGCCGATTATCATGCCCGCGCCCATGCCGGATTCGCTGAGGTGGACATATTATTGATGACGGCGGGGAGTTCGGTATCCAGCCGTGACCTGACCCGCGATGTGATTGCCAGTTTGGGACAGCCGGGGATATTGCAGCATGGTTTGGCGGTCAAACCGGGCAAACCGACTATTTTGGCGGTATGTGATGGCAAACCAGTCATTGGTCTACCGGGTAATCCGGTGTCGGCGCTCTTGGTGGCGCGACAAATTGTCGTGCCGCTACTGCATTATGGCTTGGGGCAAAAACCAGCACCCCCGGCAACGATTCACGCCACCCTGACCCATAATATCGCTTCGGTGACAGGCCGGGAAGACACTATACCCGTGCACCTGATCGAGCGTGAGGGCAGTTGGTGGGCCGAGCCGCTTTTTGGTAAATCGAATCTTATTTTTACACTGGTACGGGCCGATGGGGTGGTGCATATCCCACTAAATAGCAATGGCCTTAAAGCAGGTACGTCCGTCGAAGTGATGGTGTTTAATGGCTGAACGCAACATCTACCTTGAAGATATTCCACTGGACGAGGCGCAGGCCAAATTGATGCTGACCCTTGAGCAAGTCGGCAAAGCAGCGCCATTGGCAGGTGAAGATATTTCGTTATCTCAAGCATTGGGCCGAATCACCGCCACCGCTGTGTGGGCCAAATTGTCCTCGCCCCATTATCACAGCGCTGCGATGGATGGCTATGCTGTACATGCCGAAGATACCCTGCACGCCACCGAAACTCGCCCGATTATTTTGCGGGTGGGCCAGCAAGCCTTCGCCATCAATACAGGTGATCCGCTGCCCCCTGATACCAATGCTGTCATCAAAATCGAGGATGTGCAGGCACTTGCTCCCGACAAGATTGAAATTCGGGCCAGCGTTGTTCCACGTCAGCATGTGCGGCTGATGGGGGAGGATATGGTCGTTAGTGAATTGGTCTTGCCTGCCAATCACAAAATCCGTCCGGTGGATTTAGGCGCTATTGCGGGATGCGGGTATTCAACGGTGTCGGTACGTCGTCAGCCGCGTGTCCAGATTATCCCGACGGGCAGTGAGCTTGTCCCCGTTACCCAAACGCCTCAACCAGGCCAGATTATTGAATACAACAGTTTGGTGCTGGTGGGGCAGATTCACGAATCGGGGGCGCTTGTCACTATTACCGACATCGTGCCGGATACCCCCGACAACATCTGTGCTGCATTGGACAACGCCATCGAACAGCGCCCCGATTTGATTTTGGTGTTATCTGGCTCATCAGCGGGCAGTAAGGATTTTACGGCTTCGATTATTCGTGAAATGGGTCAACTCTTGGTGCATGGGGTCGCGGTCAGGCCGGGCCATCCCGTGATTATCGGCCTGATCGAAAATATTCCGGTGATGGGTGTCCCCGGTTATCCGGTTAGTGCCGCGTTAACGGGTGAGATTTTTATCCAACCGCTGTTGGCGCATTGGTTAGGACAGCCTTCTGCCACGTCCACCCGTCCGCGTGTCCAAGCCATCATGACCCGCAAATTATTGTCCCCCATCGGTGATGATGATTTTGTACGGGTGACATTGGCGCAGGTGGGTGAACGGTTGCTGGCAAGTCCTTTAAATCGCGGTGCTGGGGTTATTACGTCACTGGTCAAAGCCGACGGTCTCGCGCATATTCCACGTTTCAGCGAAGGGGTAGATATGGGCCAACCGATAGATGTTTTGCTCTATCGCCCTTTGCATGAGATTCGGCAAGCGATTTTGGCGATGGGCAGCCACGACCCCATGCTCGATTTGTTGGCGGAGTTTCTGGCGACCCATTACCCCAATTATCGGTTGACCTCGGCTAATGTTGGGTCAATTGGTGGGTTGGTGGCACTGCGCCGTCAGGAGGCCCATTTTGCCGGGATTCATTTACTAGACCCCCAAACGGGCACGTACAACATCCCCTATCTCGCCAAATATCTGCCCAACGAGGCCGTTAAGCTGGTCAATTTTGCCCATCGTGAACAGGGCTTCATTGTGGCGGCGGGTAATCCACACAAATTTCAAGGGGCTGCCGATCTCAGCCGGGTTCGTTTTGTCAATCGCCAGCGCGGCGCAGGAACCCGTTTGCTGTTGGATTACGAATTGCAGCGGCAAGGGATTTCACCAGAAACCGTTGCGGGTTATAACCATGAAGAAATTACCCATTTGGCAGTCGCGGCGGCGGTGGCTTCGGGGGTAGCGGATTGTGGGATGGGGGTACGCAGTGCGGCCTTCGCAATGGGGTTAGACTTTATCCCGTTTGGTTGGGAGCAGTACGATTTGGCGATTCCCGATGCCTGCCAATCCCACCCCGGCATCCAAAATTTGCTATCGGCTCTGCGCGACCCCCATTTTCATCAATTATTGGGAGAACAACCCGGTTATGATACGCGCCAAACCGGACAGGTGGTGTTTCCCTAAAGATGCTCAATCAAATGCCGTAACACCGCCACCGCTTTTTCATATTCCGCGAGGGGTAGGTGTTCATTCGGGGTATGGTCAAGATTGCTGTCTCCCGGCCCATAGGCAACGATTGGGCAGTTCCATTTCGCGCCGACCACATTCATATCACTTGTGCCTGTTTTCAACACAAACGCCGGACGTGCCCCTTGCCCACGTATGGCGCTCAAAAAGCCCCGCACCAGTGTATTATTTTTGTCCCCCTGATACGCTTGCTCCATGCTATAAGGGTTAAGTTGGGCATCCGGCGGCGCGAATGGACTAATCTCGGCAAAAACGCCTGTCGGGGTGTGATGTGGGGGCAAGCGAAAACCGACGGTCAGCCGCACCGTATCCTGAAATCCATCCGACTCGGTGTTGATACTGCGTAAATGCAGCATAACCTGATCAAAATGGGCAGTATGGCCTTCATTTTGTGCCGCGCACCAAGCCAGAATGTCATTCCAAAAGGCTGTCCCAATCGCCCCGACACTGGGTTCAGGCCGTGCCGTATGGGCGAGCGGGCGGGTCAGTGAAAAATCTACCAGCAGCCGCCCCTTATAGCCCAATGTGATGCGGTCAGCGCCACTCGGTTCGCCGATAATGCACAAGTCCGGGCAAAACTGGTTGCGGATATGGTGTGCGCCTTTACTAGTGGCGACTTCCTCTTCGACCGCCCCTACCACAATCACCTGCCACCCAACAGGAATGATCGCAAGGGCAGTGGCATCGGCAAAGGCACACAATGACCCTTTGGCATCTACACTCCCGCGCCCAAACAGAAGACCCTCTTCGATACGCACCGGAATTTCACCCGGCACAGTGTCAATATGCCCCAACAATATGAGGGTATGCGGTGCATTGGCTGGCCCACGTCGCCCAAACGCATTGCCTACCTCATCTATGTGTGCTTCAAAACCATGCCCCTGCATCCATTCCACCAAATATGCGACGGCGGGGCTTTCAAGGCGGGAAGGGCTGTAGCGGCTGACTAACTCCACCAATAGTTCACTTGGCATGGGCGACGACCTCTTGTAATTGGCGGATGATAGCTTGCGTTGTGGCTTCGGTTGATCCTTGATGGGCAGTTTGATAGGTTATCCGGCGTACCTGCACTGCGATTTCGGCATACCCCAGAAAATCGAGCATCATGGTGCTGCTCAAGATGGCAGCACGTGGGTCAGCGATGCCCAGTCCGGCAATATCGGGGGCGCTACCATGCACGGGTTCAAACACCGCAGGCCGCCCATTGCCGACATTCGCGGATGGGGCAATGCCTAACCCGCCCGTCAACCCCGCCGCCAAGTCGCTGAGAATATCGCCAAATAGGTTGGTGGTCACGATGACATCGAAACTCTGCGGAGCCTGCACCAATTTCATCGCCGCCGTATCCACCAACAATTCGTTGACGGTCAAATCTGGAAATTCCTTTACGACCTCAAAGGCCACCCGCCGAAACAATCCGCAGGTTTCCGCGAGGACATTGGCTTTATGCACGAGGGTCAATTGTCGGCGGCGCTGCATGGCTTGTTGGCAGGCTACCCGTACAATCCGTTCCGAGGCATGGGCGGTAATGACACGTTCGGCAATAGCGGTTTGCCCATCATCCTCGACCCGTTCCCGCCGACTATATAATCCCTCGGTGTTTTCGCGCACAATCAGCATATCAATACTTCTGCTGACCGCCGGACGCAAATTGGCGAATAAATCAAAATGTCGGCGTAGAGTCAAAATCGGGCTTTGATAGCCGGGGGTCTTGGTCATGGGGGAACTGGTCGCGCCGAACAAAACCGCGTCACTTTGCTGACACAGGGCCAATGTTTCGGGTGGAAGGGCATTCCCCGTTTTTTCGAATGTGCCAAACCCTGCCTCGGCCTCGTGAAATTCCAGCGGTAAACCGAGACTTTCAAGCACCCGACGGGCGGCAGGAATCACTTCTTGACCGATGCCGTCGCCATTGATATAGGTAATGATCTGGGTCATGTTTGGTTTTCTCCTGCGAAACGGCGCTGTAACATCGGGACCAACCCACCCGCATCCAAAATGGCCTGTACAGAGGGGGATAGGCGTGGGAAGTTGAAGGTCTGCCCGGCGGCCTGAATTTGCCCATTGGCAATGTCAATTTCGATACTGTCGCCCGTTTGCACCAGTACATTCAGGCCGGGACAGACAATGGGTAGCACGCCTTGATTGATGCAGTTACGAAAATAGATGCGACTGAACGAAGCGGCGATGATAATGTCTACCCCGGCAAATTTGGGCGCGGTCACACCTTGTTCACGACTGCTGCCACAGCCCCAATTCTGCCCCGCAACGATGACATCCCCCCGGCGCACATTGGCGGCAAAACGGGTGTCAAGGCCTTCCAGCGCATGGGCCGCGATTTCCTCTGGCGTCTTGAGTGTATACGTATATTTGCCGGGGAAAATCACATCGGTATTGACGTTATCCCCATAAACCCAACAGCGGTGACTGCTCATGATAAAAACTCCCTCGGATCGGCTATCGCCCCACAAATGGCACTGGCGGCAACGACATAGGGGCTGGCGAGATAAACTGGCGCTTCAGATGTCCCCATGCGCCCCTTGAAATTACGGTTGGCGCTACTGATGGTCGCTTCATTTGGCGCTGGGATGCCCATATGATTGCCCATACATGGTCCACAACCGGGGGTGGCAATGGTCGCGCCTGCCATCAACAAAGTTTCGATAATGCCGGAACGGGTCGCTTCCAATAACACCTGCGAACTAGCGGGAATGACCACCAACCGACACGCCACTTGATGGCCGCGTAAGACATCCGCCGCCGCCTGCAAATCTTCCAGTCGGCCATTGGTACACGTCCCAATAAATGCCTGCTGGATGGGTTCACCAATCGCATCCGACAACCGCACGACGTTATCGGGTTGATGGGGTAGCGCGATTTGCGGCTCCAATTCGCTGACATCCAGCGTATATTCGATTTCATAATGCGCGTCGGGGTCAGGATACAGCGGGGTATAATCGCGGGTGCGGCGGGCCTCCAAATAATTAAACACCACGTCATTTGGGGGCATAAAGGCATTTTTCGCGCCAAATTCTGCCATAACATTCGGCAGGACGGGCCGTTCATCCAGCGACAAGGTATTGAGGGTATCTCCCGTAAACTCCACCGAACGATAGAGGCCACCTTCGACCCCCATATCCCCTAAAATTCGCAGGCTGATGTCTTTGGCGGTGATGCCGGGTTGCAAGCATCCGGTTAAGGTCACATGCATTGCCTCCGGCACACGCAGCCAGAGTTCACCTGTTGCCCATAGCGCCGCCATTTCTGTCCGACCCACGCCTGCCCCGAACGCCCCCAGCCAACCAAAATGGGTGCTGTGACTATCCGCCCCTAAGATCACTTCACCGGGCAAAATCAGCGCTTCTTCACTAATGACCTGATGGCAAATTCCACGCCCCACCTCAAAAAAATGCTGGATGCCTTGTTGCTTGACCCATTCGCGGATTTCAGCATGGTTTTGGGCGTGCTGTGTGGTTGGTGCGGGAACGGCATGGTCGAGTGTAATGGCTACCCGGTCTGGTCGCGCCATGTTTTTCGCCCCGATTTTTTCAAAAATGCGGCGGATAGCGGCGGAATTATCATGGCTAAAAATCAGATCGGGCCGCACATCCAAAATGTCCCCGGCGCTGGCCTCACTGACCCCGGCGGCACGGGCTAATGCTTTCTCTACAAAGGTTTTACCACTCATACGTTTGCCGCCTCCCAAATGAGTGCATCTACTTCTGGTAGGGTCAAGGGGCGTACATCGGCACGACGCTTGATGTCTTGGGTGATGGCTTGCAGAGTCGCGTTTTCCAAACTGACTCCTAACGACAGCGCCCGTTCACGGATGGCGTTCCACCCCGTCAGCCGATGCCCAATTGCCACTTCTCGATTCAATCCAAATTCTTCGGGGCGCAAAATCTCATAGGTCGTTGGGTCAGCCAGCACTGCTTTGGCATGAATCCCCGCCTTATGGATAAAAGCACTCGCTCCGGTGATGTAATTGTTAAAGGGGATGTCTATTTCGCAAACTTCCGCCATCAGCCGATCCAATTGGGGCAGCAGGCGCAGATTATATTTCGTCACATAATTTCGGTTGAGGGTGTACAGTCGCGCTACTAATCCACCTAACGGGGTAATACCGTTGCGTTCGCCAATGCCCAAGATGGTCGTATCAATATGGGTCGCCCCGCCTTCCAACGCGGCACAGGCATTGGCAATCGCACAGCCGCTGTCATTGTGTCCATGAAATTCGACATCTAGCCCGGTCAGGCGCACCAGTTGATTGACCATCTGATAGACCTGTTGTGGCATGGCGACCCCAACCGTATCCGCCACCCCAAGCCGATTAACCATGCCTAGATCAGCAACCGCCAGATAGACCCGCAGCAAATCGGCCTCGCGGCTGCGGAAGGTATCCTCGGTGCTGAAGCGCAGGATAATATCGGGGGCTTGTTCACGGATAAAACACATCACGTCGGCGGCAAGGTCAATAATCTGGTTGATATTTTTGCCGTGACTGTGCTGCATCAGTTGGGGGGATGTGCCAATCACAATATCCAATCCATGCACGCCGGTATCCAATGCGCGAATGGCATCATCCCGATTGCAGCGGATGTGGGTCAAAATACGGGCATTTAGCCCTAGATTGGTGACGGCGCGAATATCGGCCTCGCTTTGGGGGGAGGCGCAGGGGGAGGTCATCTCGATCATTTCGACCCCGAAATCATCCAGCAGTCCGGCGATTTCCAGCTTTTGCGTGGTGGAAAAAGTCGCCGTGCTAAACTGTTCCCCCTCGCGCAGGGTGCTTTCAATAATGGCAAAGTTATCAAGCGGCATTGGTCAACACTCTTTCGATAATAGCAATCACATCCCATAAATCCGCCTCACTAATCACCAGCGGCGGCAGCAGGCGCAAAACGGTTGGACCAGCGGTCAATACCAACACTCCTTCATCTTGTAGGCGGCGCAACAATGGGGCGGCCTTATCGCGTAGTTCAATTCCGATCAATAGCCCGCGTCCCCGCACCTCACGTACCACATTTTCAGGCAGGGTATTTCGTAAATGTTCTATGACAGCCAATCCACGCTGACGGGTCTGTTCAATCACCTCAGTATTTTGTAGTACGTCGAGGGTCGCCATCGCCGCCGCGCATACCAAGGGATTGCCGCCAAACGTGCTGCTGTGGAGCGATGGGGCGAGCTCATTCACCCGGTCGCCAATCAACACCGCCCCCATTGGCAAACCACCCGCGATACTCTTGGCAAGGCATAACAAATCGGGGGTGATGCCGTCCTGCTGATGGGCAAACAGTGACCCTGTGCGCCCAAAGCCCGTTTGCACTTCATCGACAATCAGCAGCGACCCATTGGCGTGGCATAATGCTTGAACAACCTGCAAATAGCCCTCTTCGGCTGGATATACTCCGCCTTCGCCCTGTACAGCTTCGACAATTACCGCCGCCACCGTGTCATTCAATGCCGCCTGTAATCGCGCAATATTGTTGAACGGGACAAAACTGACCCCCGGCACAAGCGGTTCAACGGGTTCACGATAGGACTTGTTCCATGTAACGCTGAGCGCCCCAAACGTGCGCCCATGAAACCCGCGCATGGTCGAGATAATGCCCGTTCGTCCGGTGCTGGCCCGTGCAAATTTGATAGCCGCTTCCACCGACTCGGCCCCGCTGTTGCACAGAAATACGCGATTCATGCCAGCTGCCTCACACAAAGCGGCTTGATAATTGGCACGCACAGGATTATGAAAAAGTTCCGGGCATGAGATGAGTTCGGCGGCCTGCTGTTGAATTGCGGCAACAATTGCGGGGTGGGTATGCCCCAAATTAGCTGTTCCCTGTCCCCCAACGCAATCTATATAACGTCGGCCTGTCGCATCGTAGATATAAGCCCCTTCGCCGCGCACAATCTGCAAATCGCGCTTCATGTACACGCCGCTGCTGTGGGCCTGTTCGAGAGCGAGTGTTTCAAGCGTGGTGTCCAACAGGCTGTCCCTCCCGCCAAATATGGGTACCAGAACCAGCAATCGCCGCGTCAATCGGATTGTCCTGCCGAGAATCTGCCAGAATCACCCGTTCAATAGTGGCTTCCCGTGCCGCCAACAGTTTCTTTTTCATACGACCCGCCGCGAAATTTTCGTATCGTTCGATGTCGGGCAGGGCAAAATTCTCAATTACCGAGGCCGGGTCATTGACATCGCGCAGCAAGCCGGGGACATTGCTCAAAATCATTAGCAAATCGGCGCTAAGGGCGCGGGCAGCGGTGGCGGCGATTAAGTCCCCATCTACATTCAGCGATTCGCCCCCTTCACCAATGGCAAGTGGCGCGATCACCGGGGTATAACCTCCATCCAATAACGATTCCAACAAATCGCGGTCAATGCCTGTGATACGCCCTGAAAAATCATCCCGAATGACGACTGGTCGCCCATTTTGAATGGCGCGGATGGCCTGCTTGCGTTGGGCACTGATGACGGTTGGCCCTGTTAATCCGGCGACACGCACGCCATATCCCGATAGCTCAGCACATAATTGTTGGTTCACGGCGGCGGCGGCCATTCCATAAATGCCGATCATCTGAGCATCGGTGTGACGACTGATATGCCCACCGGGGCTGGTGATGGTGCGAACTGGGACGCCTAATCGGGTTGCCAATTCATCGGCGGCGGCACTGGTGCCATGCACCAAGACCCAGCGTTCACTTGCGTGGATACGTTCGGCTAAATTGCGGATGACGGCTTGATGGTCAACCCCAGCACCGCCCCCGATTTTCAATACATATGTCATGGATAAATCCCCCCAAAGGTCAATGCGGTTGTTTCGTCGAATCCACACATCAAATTCATGCACTGCACAGCGCTCCCCGCTGCACCCTTGCCTAGATTATCAATTGCCGCTAGCAGCACGGTTCGCCCTGTGGCGGGGTCATATTCCCAGCCTACATCGGCATAATTCGTACCTGCCAACAAGCGCGGTTCGGGGTGACGATGTAGGCCGTCCTGTTCATGCACTATACGGACAAATGGCTCATCTTTCCACGCGCCGCGATACGCCTGCCACATATCCCGTTCGTGCAATCCGGTAGGCAGGGTGATATGCACCGCCACCGCCACGCCGCGTACCATTTCGACACTGGTGACCGCCATCCGTATATCGAAATCGCCACATTCACGCAGGGCTTGACGCACTTCTGCCTCATGCCGATGTCCGGTAAGTTGGAAAGGGCGGACGATGCCGCTGCGGGCCGGGTGATGGCTGGCGGGGGTGGGTGTGCTGCCTGCCTCACTACTGCCTACTTTAATATCGGCAAAAATGGGTTGGTCGGCCTTCAAGATTCCCGCCTTCACCAAAGCCCACAACGCCAAGGTGGTTGCCGTCGCGTTACAGCCAACCCCGCTGGCATAGTTCGCGCTAATTAAGGCTTGGCGGTTGATTTCCGGTAGGCCATATACAAAACGATCTAACCACGCGGGTGCATGATGTTCATGGGCATAGGTGGTGGCGTAATCAGCCGGGTTGCGAAGGCGGAAATCGGCACTGAGGTCAATAATGCGAGGGGCGAGGGTGACGTAGTGTTCGATGGATTGTTGGGCTTGCCCATGTGGCAGGGCGAGGAACAATACATCGCAGGGTTGCAGAGCTTCATCCGCGATGAATTGTAGGTTCAACTGACCACGCAAATGGGGATGGACGTTGTGGACAAACTTGCCCACATTCCGCCCCGCCGTCACCTGCATAACCTCGACCTGTGGGTGCTGACTGAGCAGGCGCAGTAGTTCCCCGCCTGTATAGCCCGACGCGCCGACGATGCCGATTTGCAGCCGACTCATCGCGCCACCTCGATTGTATTCAGCACAAATTGGGCCATACGAAGCGGGATATTGACCCCCGTCGTATCAATGCTATTGCGGAATTCCATCGTGTGGTTAACTTCGCATACCAGCAAACCACGTTCGGGGTCTTCCAGCAAATCAATCGCCAAGATGCCCCCCTGCCCACCGCTGACCGCCGCCGCCGCATTCTGGCAGATTTCGGCAATATCATCGGTGATGGGGCAGTTGCTGGCCTTGCCACCGCGTGCCGTGTTCGTAATCCAGTGTGGCGAACTGCGATAAATCGCGCAGATGGTTTCCGTGCCGATGACAAAAGCGCGGATGTCACGGGCAGGCTTTTCGATATATTCCTGAATGTAATAAATCTGATGACCAACACCCCCCAACATTTCCTTATGTTCAAGGATGGCTTCGGCGGCGTCTCGATCATTGACCCGTGCCAGCAATCGCCCCCATGAGCCAATGGCCGGCTTGAGGACAACCGGATACCCCATCTGTTCAATCGCGGCAAGGGCGGATTCGGCACTCATGGCTACTTCGGTAATTGGCTGGGGCACACCCAACTGGGCAAGGGCGATGGTAGTGCAAACTTTATCGGCGCAGGTGCTGGCGGTGGCATAGTTGTTGACGACATGGATATGAGCCGCCTCCAACAATTGGGCCGCGACCAATCCCGCTGATGTGCTGATGCTGCGTTCCAAAACGACATCTACCTCCGGGGCAAACTCGCCAATCCGCACAATCATTTCCCGTTCATCCAACCGGACGGGTGTAATGCCCAATTCTTCAAAGGCCGCGAACAATAGCTTTTCTTCGATACGGACGCGACTGCACAAAATTCCGATTCTGGCACTCATTCGCCCCAGTCCTCCATTTCCATCGGCGCGAGGTCAATGGTCAAAGGGCTCAGTTCAGTAACTTCTAGCTCGATACCGCAATCCCCGCACTTCAAAATCTCGCCCTGCATCACATTGTTGGGTACACGTACATCCGCACCACATTCCAGACATTCGACATTGTTCATCTTGAAAGACTCCTGTTAATTGAAACTTGGCTAAGAAACAAAAACGCCCCCTCTGGCGGTTTACCAGAGAGGGCGCGGTGGTTGATTTCATTCAATCCAGCATCAAGCGCACTGTCGGGCTAATCGCCGCCAGCGGGTGTTCGTTTTTTTCGCTTTTTTGCTGATGCTGTCTATAAAAAACATGTTGATTTTCCTGATTGACTGACCTGTGACCCTAAAAACAAAAAACCACCGCAAAGGGTGGCATTCATTTCTGCTTTTTGGCTGTGCCTTTTCGACAAAACACAAAAACCACCCGGTTAGGTGCGCTTCGGTTTTTTGCCTTTTTTCAAAGTCACAGATGAAATGGTCATGTTTGTTTACCATGCAAAATGCTTGTTCAGTGGGCGAAAAGATAACGCAGTAGGAAATTTCTGTCAATACATTTGGATGAAATAACCAACTCTACTTTTAGGATTCCGGTTCTTCTTGCTCAGGCAGTTCTTTTTTCCAATCCCGGAACAGGGTCAGTAGATCATCTTTTGCGCCAGAACTTAGGTGTGATTCGGCAAGCCTACCCACCAACCGAATGGTATGGCGTATTTGGTCAAAATGATTGTGGCAGTCGTGACAGTTGGTGAGATGTTCCTCAAAACGCTTGCGCTGCGTTTCAGAAAGCGCCCCTTCCAAATATTCCGTGACCAGCTCTACCAATTCTTGGCAGGTTAAGTCGTGTTCGTCCATATTCCCCCGTCTTATCGCTCCAAATACATTTCCAATGCCTGCCGTACTTTTGCGCGTGCCCGATGCAATAAAACCCGCTGATTAGACTCACTAATGCCGAGGACGTTACAGGCTTCCTCAGATGACACCATTTCAATATCTCGCAACGTAATCACTTCTCGTTGATTCGGTGCTAAATTTTCGATGGCGGTTAGAATCACTTTTTGGGTTTCGTCGGACAATAATTTTTCTTCGGGAAGCTCGCCCCAATCGTTTGGGCCAGTCAGCCAATGGTGCGGATAGGGGTGGTCATCGTCAGGGTGAAAGCGATCAACCGACACGGCTGGTTCATTCGATTCCGGCTGTTCATCAAGCGACAGCGTCAGATTATTATGTCGGCCTTCGCGTTGGGCGACGGTCTTGGCGCGGTTAATCAGAATGCTATATATCCACGTTTTGAGCGCCGAACGCCCTTCAAAGCGCTGGATGCCCTTTAAGACCGCCAGCCATGTCTCTTGGACAACTTCTTCAGCAACCTGTTGATCGCTGGTATACATCATCGCCAAACGGAGCAGCGAGTTTTGATAACCATCAAACAGCGATACAAAGACGCTTTCGTCGCCACGTCGAAGCCCTTGAATGATGTCTGCGTCCTCAATCGTCAACATGGATTTCCCCCATTACAATTCGGCTGAACCACCCTGCTGAAAAAACCACGCGGCGGCTTCAGTACGATTGGTTACTCCCAATTTTTCAAAAATATTCTTTAGATGAAAACGCACTGTATTTTCGCTGACACTCAGTTGACCCGCAATTTCGGGGTTAGTCAACCCGCGTGCCACGTGTTTGAGTACATCCAGTTCACGCGGTGACAGCAGAGTTTCGGCTTGAATTTGCGGTTTTTGTTGCACCGCCAACCAGCGTTGGGCCGCACGCGGAAAGACTAATCGCCCCTGCGCCACCTGCCGAATCGCCTCGACAGTTTGGGTGGGTGATTCTGTTTTGAGCGCAAATCCCTCTGCTTCTAGTTCAAGGGCTGACCGAATACTATCCCCATCGCCGAAGGCCGTCAGCACCAATACATGCACCGCGATGCCCCGCTTGCGAATTTCGGCGAGAGCCGTTAGTCCATGAAAGGGCATTTGCAAATCCATTACCACGACATCGGCTTCGTGTTGTTCTAGTCTGAGCAGAAGTTCATCCCCATTGTGGGCCGTCGCTACGACCTCCATATCCGGGATTTGTTCCAGTAGGGTGGTCAGGCCCTGCAATACCAGCGCATGGTCATCAGCAAGAATGAGGCGGATTTTTTCAGACATAGGCGGGTATCTTTACCAAAATTTGAGTCCCTTTACCGGGGCTGCTGGTCAATTGAAATGTGCCATCAAGCAGCGCTACCCGGTCACGCATCCCGCGTAATCCGATATGAGCTTCCTGTTCGGTGGCGGTTGGCCCTTCAAGTGGCGGGGGGTCAAATCCTTTGCCCGCGTCAACCACCTCAAGGCAAATCATGTCGCCCTCATTCCATAATTTTACCCACTGACGGTCTACTCCGGCATGGCGAAATCCGTTCGACAGCGCCTCCTGCAAAATCCGATACAGCGCGATTTTACTGGGGAGTGAGATATTGTCAGGGAGGGCTACTATTTCGAGTTCAACCGTGCTGCCTGTCCATTCTTCATGTTGAAACACCAACCCCTCCGCAATCGAAGCCATTGTTCGGCGGTGAAATTCGGGCGGGCGAAACGTCCCCAGAAAAAATTTAATCTCATGCAGCGAGTTTTCAATTAGTTTTTCAACCTGCCCAACAACGGGTATCAACTCCCCAACACCTGCTGATTGTAGTTGTTCAAACGACAGATGGGAAATGCCATTTTGTAGGCGGGTAATCATCGAAAGCGCCGCGAATAAATTTTGCACGGGGCCATCGTGAATATCCAAGACAATTCGGCTTAATTCTTCCTCGGTGACCGATAAAATCCGCCGTGATGCAAGATCATTTTTGGGGGGCATAATGACCGCCTGCCTTTTGTAATGATACGATATGTGAAATCCTACACAACCGGGTAGGGTGTATTGACCTACCTCCCCACCCACCTGCTTGCCAAAAACTATCGAAAGATGCGTTTCGATTGATTCTCTTACTTTGTACCATTATTCACAAAAGACAGTGAACTATCAACTTCAGCTTCTTAAGAGGACGACATGCCCCAAAATACCATCCAACAGCAAGCGCATCAACTAGAACATGACTGGCAAACCAATCCGCGTTGGCAAGGGATTCAACGTCCATACCCTGCCGCCGATGTACTCCGGTTGCGGGCTTCGATTTTGGTCGAACACACCTTAGCACGGGTTGGGGCGGATCGGCTGTGGTCATTATTGCAGGACGAACCCTATATCAATTCATTGGGTGCGATGACCGGAGCGCAGGCGGTTCAGATGGTACGGGCTGGCTTAAAAGCCATTTATCTCAGTGGGTGGCAGGTTGCCGCCGACGCCAATTCAGCCGGACAGACCTACCCGGATCAGAGCCTCTATCCCTCCAACAGTGTGCCGAATTTGATTAAGCGCCTCAATAATGCCTTGACCCGCGCCGATCAAATTCATCAGGCCGAGGGTGATGATAGCACGTATTGGTATGCCCCGATTGTCGCCGATGCCGAAGCAGGTTTTGGTGGCCCTCTCCATGCCTTTGAACTGATGAAATCCATGATTGAAGCAGGTGCGGCGGGTGTCCATTTTGAAGATCAATTGGCGGCGGAGAAAAAATGTGGTCATCTGGGTGGCAAGGTCTTAATTCCAACCTCGCAGTTTATTCGCACCCTCACCGCTGCACGCTTGGCAGCCGATGTGTTGGATGTCCCCACGTTATTGATTGCCCGTACTGACGCCAACAGCGCGACATTGCTGATGAGCGATATTGACTCCTATGACCATCAATTCACAACAGGTCAGCGCACCCCCGAAGGTTATTTTGTGGTACAACCGGGCATCGAATCTGCCATTGCACGCGGTTTGGCCTATGCCCCCTATGCCGATTTGATCTGGTGCGAAACCTCCACCCCCGATCTGGATGAAGCGCGTCAATTTGCCGAAGCCATTCACGCCGTCTACCCCGACAAAATGCTGGCCTATAACTGCTCGCCATCGTTCAATTGGAAGCGCCGCCTCGACGATACCACCATTGCCAACTTTCAACGCGAACTCGGTGCGATGGGCTACAAGTTCCAATTCATTACACTGGCGGGCTGGCACTCGGTGAATTATCACAGCTTCGACCTTGCCCAACGCTATGCCCAATCCGGCATGAGCGCCTATGTCGAGTTGCAGCAGCAGGAATTTGCCGCCGAGCAGCATGGCTATTCCGGCACACGGCATCAACGCGAATCCGGTACGGGCTATTTTGATCAGGTATTGTTGACTATTACCAGCGGCGCGGCTTCGACGGCGGCTCTGGCGGGGTCAACCGAAACCGCCCAATTTGAAATGCACTGATTCAGTCAGCTGGCTAAAAAAAGAGGCAATTGGCTATTACGCGATTGCCTCTTTTTTATTTTACTGTTGGTCAAAACTCTATAATTTAGCGTCCTGTAAAACCATACCTTCCAAAAAGGGGTACAAACATTACCGGAATTAGGCGTTCGATATGCCATGTATCGCCTGTCCGCCAAACACGCTCCAAATATTGGCTTTCCATCGTGCCCACCGGAATCGCCATCCGTCCATTGTCTCGCATCTGAGCGCGGAGGGGGCCGGGAATGGCGGGGGAACACGCGCTGACGATAATCGCGTCAAACGGGGCCATATCTGCCAAGCCTTGACTGCCATCACCGGGCAGGACTTCAACATTATGATAGCCCAAATCGGCTAAACGTTCACCGGCGTGTTCGGCAAGATCAAGATTGCGTTCTAGTGAATAAACAAATGCGCCTAATTCTGCCAATAATGCAGTCTGATACCCCGACCCGGTGCCAATTTCCAAAACAATTTCATGCCCACTCAATTGAAGCAGTTCAAGCATCAACGCGACGATGTAGGGCTGGGAAATGGTTTGTTCATGTCCAATGGGGAGGGGGCGATCACGGTATGCAGCAAAATGGAGATTATCGGGAACAAAAGCGTGGCGAGGAACGCGGCGCATGGCATCTAACACTCGTGGGTCACTGATATTGCGGTCAATCAGTTGTTCCCGTACCATATGCTCGCGTTCGAGGGCAAAATCTTGGTCGGTCAGCATAGCATGAGTCCCAATCGCTGATAGCTTGTTGATACTTAGCGACTATTATAGGACGCTATAGCAGGGTGTCTAGGGAATTTTCAACTAAATTTCCTTGACAAATCGAACACGGTGTTCTCCAGCCCCATCATAATTGGGTGAAGCTGGAACGCCGGACTCGCTGACCAATGTGCCGGATTCTGCCACAAACCCCATCTGAGTATGGAAAGCGACTGAGGTGCGATTGACGGGTGAGGTCACACAGCGCACAATGTGGCGATCATGCTGGCGGACGACCTCAAAAAATCGCTCATACAGCATCTTGCCCACGCCCCTTTTTCGGAAATCGGGATGCACCCCCACAAAATGGATATATGCCTCATTCGGAAATGTTTGGGACAAAAAGCCAATCAGAAACCCCGCGATTTGATCATTTTCTGTCACGACAAAGCTAGTATCTCGGAAATGCACAAAAAACAGCTTGGGCAGCATATCACTCATCTGCCGCCCACCCCACCAATCATTCAAAACGCTTATGATGGGTGAATAATCGTCGGGGGTAGCGTTGCGTATTTCCATATTTCCCTAAACTTTCCCTATGAATTTAGCTCAATATACAGCCGTTTATTGGCCTTGCCCTTGCTCTGATAATCCGTGATGCGGATATGCCCCACTTCCGAAGTATTGTGGACATGGGTGCCGCCGTCGGCCTGCAAATCTAGCCCGACAAGTTCCACCGTGCGAACTTGCTGAATCTGCGGGGGTAAAAGGTTGATTTTGGTGCGGATGAGGTCGGGGATTTGGAAGGCTTCGTCGCGGGGCATAATCGCCACCCGTACCGGACGCGCCGCCGCTACTTCGGCATTGATGTCGGTCTCAATTTCAGCAATCGTGTCGCGGGTGAGTTCGCCAAATTCAAAATCCATGCGTCCTTTGAGCAGTTCCATATTGCCACCTGTCACACTGACGCCGAATTTGCGCCAGATGACCCCGCAGAGAATGTGCATGGCGGTGTGGGTACGCATGGCGGCATAACGCCGATTCCAATCCAGCACGCCTTTGACGATCATACCGACAGCGGGACGGCTTTCCCCTTCAATCAGATGCAGTACAGCGTCGCCACTTTTTTTGGCTTGGCTGACCACATATTGATTATCTCCGACCATCAACACCCCGGCATCTGGCTGTTGACCACCCCCACCCGGATAGAAGGCCGTTTTATCGAGAATTATGCCATTGGTTTCGGGGTCTATCGCCGTAACGACGGCCTCAAATTCACGCAGATACGCATCCAATTGATAGAGGAGTTCGGTCATGCCTCACCTCGCTAGGGAATAAATGTGAATGGGTCTTCGGAAAGGACTATTTGACTTTTAAGAAAGCCCGTAGTGTGTCCAAAAAGAATTCGGGGGTATCCAACATCGGGAAGTGACCCGCATCCTCGATATAGACCACTTTGGCATGGGGCACACCTTTTGCCAAGAGGTGACGTTGATTGGGATTCACGATGATGTCGCGCTTGCCGTAAATCCCCAGCGTCGGCATGGTGATTTTAGAGAGTTGGTCGGTGAGGTTAGTTTCGCGCAGGGTGCCAATGCTCTGGAAGAAGGATTCCATTGTTACCTGTGACACGTCTTGGTTAATCATCGCCGCCATCTTTTTGCCATCTTTTGCCATAAAGCGGCTATAGATACGCAGGAACAACCGCAGCAGCGGGGGGAAGCGCCAAACGACAAATGCGAAGGCGGGTACACCAGAAAGTTTGAGCAACAGATTGAGGGAATTACCGTTTATTGGGGAACCAATGCAGCAGGCTTTGACGACTTTGTCGGGATATTTGATACCCGTGTTCAGCGAAACCGTCCCACCCATACTGTGACCGACTATGGCTGCTTTGGGGATGCCCAATTTTTCCATAAATTGGTTGACCATCTCAACAAAGCTATCTACTTGAAAGGATTGCAGGTTCGCTGAGTTTTCCCCTGAGCCACGACTTTCACCGAAGCCCCAAAAGTCAATCGAGTAGGTTTTATATTCTTGGCCCAATGCCTCAATGGTGGGACGCCACAATGCCCATGAACCGAGCCAGCCATGTAAAAACAATACTGGACGACCCCGACCATAGGTTTCGTAATGGATAATACCGGGATTAGGCGCTTCAGTTACCAATAGAGGCACAGCAATAATCCTAGCGATTGCAATGAATAATTAAAGGTAAAGCGGCTGGCTGCCCTATGGATTATTTTGGCGCGTCCATCTCTTCCAAGATTGAATAGAGCAGTTCTAATAGGACTTCTTTGACGCTTTCTTTGTTTTTGGCAACACAGGAGAGCAGCTTCACGTTTTCGTCCTCAATGCGGAGGGCGATGCGCAGGTCTTCGGGTTTCCAAGCATCTTCATGATCTTGCTTGTTGGCCGCCACTACATAGGGTGTAGGGGCATAGGCGCGGAAGGTTTCCAAGATGCTGCGGGCTTCACGGAACGTTTCTGGCTTGGAGCTATCCACCATCACCACAAAACCCAACATGCCTTCTGCTAAGATTTCCCACATGAAGTCGAAACGGCGCTGACCGGGGGTACCAAACAGATACAGCACTAAATCGTCATCCACCGTGATACGACCAAAGTCCATCGCAACAGTGGTATTGGCCTTCTCCATTGCTTCTGGCGAATCTTTAGCGATAGGACTTTCCGTCGAGACAACCTCGATCTCGCTAATTGATTTGATAAATTCAGTTTTGCCCGAGCTAAATGGGCCAGTGATAACCATTTTTACAGTTTGCATAGGTGTCTCGTTACTCGCATTTCTACCATGAAAGCCGGGAGTAACCCCCTCCCTAGCACGGATGATAAAAAATGATGACTATTAAACTTAGGTATTCTTAATTTTTACAATCAAACGCTGAATGACATCCCGCTCAATTCGGGTGTTGGCGGGTTGCTGCCGTTTCAGGTCAGTACCACGTTTGGGCTGTTCGGCGGATTGGGGTCGAATCATCTGCACCAAGCCGGCCTGCAACAATCCATAAACAATCCGGCGGATTTCGGTATCGGTCATATTACAGGCTTTGCCGATCTGCCGAATTGTATTCTTGCCGTTGATAAACCCAACGACGCGCCATTCATTGGTGCCAAGCTGTACATTCTTGAACTTCTCACCCGGATTTTCGGGGAATTTTAACGCAAAATCGAGATTTTCGATTTCTTCTTCAAGATGTTTCTGCTCGGTGATGATGCGTGTGCCTTCGATAATAACGTTTTTTAGGTCAATTGGCACGAGGATATGGCTGTCGGGGGGGGCGACATTCTCTTTAAATTCAAAGGGTTCTTGTTTCCACGTCATCAGGTCAAAGACAATGCTGACGGCGTGTTTTTGGATGCTGCGGACAATATCGTTTTTGGTCACATAATTGGCATTGATGAGGCGGAGGGCCAGTCCTTTATCATTCAAGGCGGCAGCTTTTTCGCGGATTGTGCGGGCTTGGTCTTCATTTAATTTTCCGGCACGCTGCAAGATGCTGGCAAGATGACCATCTTTGCCATTCATTTGGGCAAATACCAACATGCCCTGCTGAAAATTGAGATTAGCGACTTCTTTACCGGGGGCAACTTCATCAATTTGGGTAAGGCCGTCCCCCATGATCAATTTTTTGCCCGTTTTGTGGCCTTCGTAGATGGTAAGGACTCCAGATTTTTTCGACAAATTGATTAAATTGAGCAATTGAGTGGTCGTAAAAACCGCTAGATTACCTTTAAGCGCCATTGACTTGTAATGCTCCTGGAGTCGCTAGAAACTAGCCTTGACGGTGTGTTAATGCAATATCAATGAATCATCCAACCTTCATTGGGATTATACTCTTGTCCAATAGGCAAGTCAACTAGTCCAAAAATGGCTGAAAGGCGTGTCTGCAATGTTTTGACATGCGCCTATTCGCCACGTATAATCTTTCGGCGAGATTGAAAGTTTTAATGAATAATTCACAAAGGAGGCCACTTCAGGCGCAAGATTTATTGCCCCTGATTACTTTCTATGGCACAAGTGCATGTGTCTAAACACCCCCTTTTGCAGCACAAACTTGCTCTGCTTCGAGATACCGAGACCAAACACCGCCAGTTTCGTGAACTGGTTGGCGAGATGGCAAAACTGTTATGCTACGAAGCAACCGCTGACCTTGAGCTTGATGAATTGACGGTTAATACGCCAATGGGCCAAGCGCAAGGACATCGCCTTAAGCAAGAAATTGGCCTTGTTCCAATCTTGCGGGCCGGTCTTGGTATGGTGGCTGGGATGCTTGAGATGATTCCCGGCGCACAGGTCTGGCATCTGGGCTTCTATCGAGACGAGCGCACCCTGCGCCCTGTTCAATACTATAATAAACTACCGGTAGAGCCGACCGTCCAGCTTTGCCTGATTCTTGACCCCATGTTGGCGACGGGTGGTTCGGCTGTCGCGGCGGTGGATGTCTTGAAAAATTGGGGCGTCAGTCGGATTAAGTACGTCGGCTTGATTGGTGCGCCAGAGGGGATTGAGAAATTCTCCACCGTTCATCCAGATGTGCCGATACACCTAGCCGCTGTTGACGAACGCTTGAATGAAATTGGGTTTATTGTGCCCGGTTTGGGCGATGCCGGAGATCGTCAGTTCGGCACGGCCTAATTGGTTTTTGCAAGCACTGAATAGGCATTGGATATGGCAGATATTGTGTCGGAACACGGGCCATCGTTCTTGGTTGTCTTCGGGGTGGCCTTTGGGCTGTCACTGATTCTGACCCCATTGATGATTCGCTTAGGGCATCGGCTCAATATTTTGGCAAAACCCGGCGGACGTCGTTTGCATCAGCGCCCAACCTCCAAATTGGGTGGCCTTGCAATTGCATTGGCATTTATTGTCGCGGTCATTGTGGCCCAATTGACCGACGTAGAAACCACTGATTCCAACGAAATAATCCGCCTGATTGGCTTGCTGATCGGCGGAATTTTTATCTATATCATGGGTTTTCTCGATGATAAATTTGACTTCTCACCCATCGTCAACTATCTAGCCCAACTCACCGCCGCTGCGATTGCCGTTGCTTTCCTTATCTTTATTGAGAGTTTCAACAACCCCTTTAGCGGCAACACCACATCCGACTGGCCCTATTGGGTCACCGTCACTATCAGCCTATTCTGGTTGGGACTGATGATGAACACGGTTAATTTTTTGGATGGGCTAGATGGCTTAGCGGCTGGCGTGGGTGCGATTGCCTCACTGGTGATTTTTCTCCATGCCACCTTTGAACTTAACCAGATTAGCGTAGGGCTGTTGCCCTTAGCCCTGTTTGGGGCGACTCTCGGTTTCTTGCCGTACAACTTCCACCCTGCCAAAATCTTTATGGGTGGCGGGGCAACCTTTTTGGGATTCACGCTTGGCTGTCTTGCCATCATCGGTGGTGCGAAAATGGCGACCATTTTGCTGGTAATGGGGCTACCCTTAATGGATTTGGCGTGGCAGGCCATCCGCCGCATGAGCGAGGGACGCAATCCCATGATGGGGGATCGTGGACACCTCCATTTGCGCTTGGTGGACTTGGGCTATTCACAGCGCACCATCGTCTTGGGCTATTACGCCTTCAGTGCCTTATTTGGGGGCATTGCATTGTTAACCACCAGCCGCCTCTATAAACTGATAGGCTTGGTGGTGATGGTTATCATTGTGCTTGGCACGTTTGCAATTGTCAGTTGGCGGGGACGCTCCAATGGCGTAGTCATTGTCCCGCGCTCGGATACGTCAAAATAATCCTACAAGGAAACTTCTATGCTGCTGCCTGACCTGAATTTTTGGGACGACACCCGCGACAGTTTGCACCGCGCTTCCAAAGTTCTGCGCGAAATTCGTTTACAGACGCTTCAACCCCTGCCTCACGATTTGCATCACAGTCTTCAGGTTGTGCCGGAGGGGTTAAGCACCGGGGTGCTGCCCTTTGGCGGCGAATTTGTGCTGGATTTTGTAAACAGCCATCTGGTCTATCGTGAAGCAGGCAATCCGACCATAGATATATCGCTGATTGGGCATAATCAGGCCACTTTGGGTCAGGCCACCAGCGCATTATTGGCTCATCTAGGACATGCCATCACCTTATCCACCGAGAAATTGTCAGATACTGAGGCGTTTGTCATTAGCCCATCCATTGCCGAAGATTATGCCGACGCGCTGTACTCGATTTTTACCGCGACAGCCCGATTCCGTGCCCGTTTAAGCGGCTTAATGTCGCCTGTGGTGGTGTGGCCCCATCACTTTGACCTCTCATTTTTGTGGTTTGCCACCCCCGAAGCCACCGAAAAAGCACCCCATCTCAATTTTGGTTTTGCGCCGTTTAGTGATGGCCTGTCAAGACCCTACTTCTATGCCTATGCGTGGCCCATCCCACCCGGTTTACTGGATGTTAAGTTGCCCCCGCTGGCCCAATGGCATACAGCAGGCTGGACGGGTGTCATGATTCCCTATGACAGCTTGCACGGTATGACCGGGACATCGCAGGTGATTGAAGGGCTGCAAACGCAGATTTTCCAAGCCATCGCCCCACTGCTCACCAAAGGATAAACTGCCCATGCCGCCGGAGTCCATCAAAGGCCGTAATGTTCAGGGCGAACCAGTCGAGATGCTGGTCGAAAAAATGGTATGGCGACCCAGTGTCTACGCGCTTATCTTAAATGAGAACGGCGAATTATTGGTGCAGGATAACATCCATACGCAGAAATTTGACCTGCCCGGCGGTGGGGTCGAAATCTGGGAAGAAGTACAAGCAGCCCTCATCCGCGAAGTTTGGGAGGAAACGGGCCTCGAAGCAAAGATTATTGAATTGGTACACGTACAGGATAATTTCTTCCTGACCCCCAGCGGCAAACATTGGCATACCTTGCACTTTTTCTATCGGGCCGAGGTGACAGGCGGTACATTGCGAAACAGTATCCTAGAAGATGAGTGGACGACTAATCCGCATTGGGTAGGCGTGAATGACTGTTCCGCCGAAAGTTTTACCGCTGCCGAGATGGTTTGGAAGGCTGTCCAATTGGCCTTACACCGATAACCACCACACCCCGGTACATTCCGGCAAAATCACGCGGTTATCCCGCATCATGGTGTCGGCAAATTCATTGCCAAAAAAGAAGCGTACTAGAAAATCTGCCTCCGCTGGCGATTCAAAATGATAGTCGGTACGAATCCACGTATGATTAAAACCCTGCTCGTTTTCCATCCAATTGTAGTAAGCGGCGAGGATGTCGGTGGGAGGATTGGGGGTTTCGCGGCCTGTTCCTAATGTTTCCAAGATGATGGCGACCCCGCCCGGACGCAAGACCCGCTTCATTTCATCTACCGCCTGACGAATCTCGGCTTGCCATTTGTCCTGATACCAGACCGTTGCATGTCCAAAACTCCACCCCGCGATAGCGATGTCGGCGGCGGCGTTTTTAATCGGCATTTGGCGATTGTCAGCGACAGCTAGGCGTAGATAGGGAAATTGGGGGGGCAATTTTTCATCAGCAACAGCCAGCATATGCTCGGAAATATCGGTTGCCAGAATGGATTTGACATAAGGGGCGATGATGCCTGTCATACGGCCTGTGCCTGCACCAAATTCGACCACGTCCGCGCCTTTTAGGGGGTGAATGGTTCGCAGCGCCGCCAGAATATTCTGTTGATAATCCTCCCGCATGACCAATAAATCATATTTGTCGGCATGTTTTTGATAAATCTCATCTTGAGCGGGCATAGGTACTACTCCTCATATTTGATAGAACATGTGGTCTATAAATGATAGTTATATAATCTATAGGAGTTAACGTAACTGCAGTTACGCTTAAATGGGCTTGGCTTATATAGATTACCAATGTATGTAAAGCTGCAATGCTCATTATAGCCAATTCATGAGATGTGTCTATTGAAATATTAGTCGGACGCTTAATTATGGGCGGGTCGGACTGGGAGAAAATTACCCCCTCACCGAAACATTGGCAAGGGGGCAAAACTTTGAGACTAGCGCATTTGGTCGGGCATGGGGTTACTCGGTTTCACCTGCCTCGACGGTGAACAGCGTGCCATTGCTGGTGCCAAAAACTTCGGGGAAGTAGAAGGCATAGGCGTGCGATGGGATGGTTTGGAACTCACCCGGAACGCTGGCTCGAATTTGATAGGTATAGGTATACGTGCCATCGGGCAGATAGTCGGCATAGAGATTGGTCTGTTCGTCGCGTAGTTCGGTGCGATCAAACCACCACCAGCCCCAATACCAGAAGGGGTCATAGTCGTCCCATACGATCTGCAAATCCGGCCCTTCGGGACGCTGACTCGTGGTGAGCAGTGAGGTGTCTACCCCTTCTGTCCCGGCGGGAATGGGGTCTTCCAACACGAAGTAGTAAATATCCTCCGACAGTGTAAGCGTCAGACGGACGGTGATGATGTCACCGACTTTGGCGCTGGTGATGGGGGTTTCGGGGTCGCCTTCCAAGAAGTATTGGCGGGTGACGGTAATCCCCTTGCTGACGGGTTCGACAGCATCTACCGGCAGGCGGACATTGAGATGGGCTGTGTAGTACAACACACCTTCGCCCTCACCACGCCCAACCACCAGACGATTGAGTTCATCTTGCAACAGGTCGCCGACCGCAATCCGCAAGACCTGACCTTCGCGCACGGTGTCGGGGGTAACGGTGGTATTGGCGATATTGGAGGCGTTCAGGTCAGTGGTGTATTCATAACTGCCCTGCAATTCACCTGTATGCACCATCCATTTGGTCAAGCCGATGATGGCCCAGACGGTTTCTTGGGTAGATTGCCAATGGTCGCCTTCACGTGCCACCATCAACCAGCGCACCACATTGGGTAGGAGTTCGTTATCGGGACGGGCTTCGACAAGGGCCGCGAGAACAACCGCCGTCGTGCGGGTGTTGCTGCCCCAGTTCCACCAATCGTCATTTTCTTCTTCCCAATGCGCACCCGTCGCTGAAAGGAACGCGGCATTGGTCAAATCGCTGACCAGATCGGCGATTTCGGGGGAATTCGGGTTCAGTTTCTGATACGCCATCAACAGATAGGCGCGTGCCATGTAGGACAGCCGCAGTCGCTGGTCATAGAGCGAGGTCAATTGACTCATATCGGCTCGTCCATCGCGGGCAAATACGTAGGCATAGAACGCTTGCCGATTCAACTGCCATGTGTCGCTGTTGATGGTGACGGCTTCGACATCGCTACGAATGTAATTCAAAGCACGATCCAGCATGGCCGCGTCAAATTCTAACCCGGCATCGCGTGCTTCAATCAGGGCAAGGGCGGCATAGGCGGTCACCAGTGGATTGCTTTCCATGCCGCCGAACCAGCCCCAACCGCCGTCGGGATTTTGCTGGGTGGCGAGTTTTTCTAGCCCTTGTTCCAACACCACAAACAGATTGGCCTCTAATGCGGGGTCTTGAATCCCCAAATCTTTCAGAGCGCCATAGGTGACGATGTTGGGCAGGAAACGGCTGATGGTTTGTTCGATACACTGATGCGGATAGTTCTTCAGATAGCCGAACGAATCCGTCAGGGTTGCTGCTAAGGATGGGTCGAGATGAATGATCAATTCACCCCGGCTGGTGTCAATACGAGTTGGCAGACTAATGCCTTCGGTGCGCGAACCTGCTTCCATCAACATGCCGGCTGTGCCAACCGTATCGGGGGCGGTATAGCGATAGACCGGAATCGTGCCATCCGGGCCAGTAGCGAGGGTCGGTTTCACGGCATCGGAATAGTCTGCACCGATGACGCCAAAGGTCAGATCAACAAACGGCACATCTTCCGCCACGACATTCCATTCAATTCGGGCACGGGAGGCGGGTTCGATGGTGACGGTCTGGGTGGCTTCACTTTCGAGGGTGACGCCACTGGATTCGAGGATCACCTGCACACTTTGAGCTTCAGTTGTGTTGTTGTTAACGACTGCTGCCAATTGAACCTTGTCGCCGACGACAAAGAAACGCGGGGCGACGGGGCGAATCAGCAGGGGCAGGGTTGTGACGATTTCAGTTGTGGTTTGGCCGACTTCGGTATCCAACGTGACGGCCCGTGCATCCAGTGTCCATGTGGTGAGGTTGTCGGGTAGGTCAATCGAAACCGAGGCCTTGCCGTTTTCATCGGTGACGACATGTGGTGCCCACAAGGGCGTTTGTTCAAAATTCTCACGGACGTTGACGCTGGTTAGGCCACCACCGCCGCCGCCACCACCGCCGCCACCCAACCCATCGGCTGCGGAAGGTGCAAATACACCGCTTTCTTCGGCTTCACGCGCACGTTCAACGTTTTTGTCGGTCAGTTCGTCAAGCAGGGAGGTCAGCGAATAGTAGCTGTAGACATAGTTGCCCTGATAACCATAGAAGGTATCTTCCATCGGGCCGCTGTTGGGGGGCAGCAGTGACAAAATGGCTTTATCGGTCAAGCCGATGCCGACTTCTGCCGCGACCGGATTCCCAGCCGCATCGGTGGTGGAAACATCAAAGGTCACGGTGTCACCGGGTTGAGTGATTTCAGCGGACGGTGTGACGGTCACATTCAAGCGCTGTTGGACGGGTTCAACCGACAGATAGACGCTGCCAATGCGGAGGGTCGGATTGGTGTTTTCGGCGTCAATGCCTTTGACGACGGTCGCCGTAACCGATACCCCCGACACAAACTCTTCGGTAAGGGGCAGTTCATAGACCAATGTCGCGCCTTCAGATTTGACCACTTCATACTTGAGGATACCTTCGCGCTCAACCGTGATCAGGACAGTGGATTCACCGGATAGCGAATGGGGAATCAAGACTTGGGCGGTGTCACCGGGTTGGTAAGATTCCTTGTCGGCTACCAGATTGATGTACTGGGAAGGCTGCCCCCAATAAATCGGGCCGCTGCCGACCACATAGAATTGACGGGTGCTGCTGTTGGCGCGTTCACGTTCATCCAAACCCGTCACTTTGATGCGGAAAATACCGCCGTTGGGTGGGGTAAAGGTATAGCTGGCCGTTCCATCAGCGCCAGTGGTGACACTGCCTGTCTCGACCGGGATTTCATCTTGCTGCCAATAGTACACGCCGAACTGAGTCGAATCGGGGATTTGCACCCAACGCCGTTCCACGACTTCAACATCAAGGCGCTTGTCGGCAATCGGTTGGCTGTCAGTGGTGACGGCAATCAAATCAACCGTAATCGGCTCGTTCTCATAGCCAAAATATTGATTGGTCGCTGTGCCAACATAGATATTGGCAGGGTGGGCCAGAACCGTCGTGCGACTGCTGATGGCTTGATTGCTTTCATCGGTGATGGTCGCCTCAACTGTGATATTCAGTGGCGCACCTGCGTCGGTTCGGGTGGAATCGGTCTGAATGGCAAATTCCCCGTTGCTATCGGTTACGCCTATGCCCTCGCCGATATATTGATAGTAGTAGTATTCCCATTCGTCATTGTAGAACGAATAGCGACCCGGCCCAGTGTAGTTGAAATAGGCCAAATCACCATAGGCATACCAACTGACCTGTGCATTGCTGACCGCACCGCCGAAGTAATAGCTGGATTTGGCAATCGCCGTTAGGGCATCCCCTTGAAAGATTTCATCCTGTTGGGCGGTTACGCTGACTTCATATTCCGGTACGCGGAATTCGGCAACCGTGAAGTAGACACTGCCATAATAAACGAGATTGCCATTTTCATCGGGCGCATCCGGCATCACGTTGATATAGCCGTCACCGAGTTGGGCATCTTCGGGAATTTGGATTTCGCCGCTGAATGTCCCGTATTCCGACACTTCGACTTGACCGTTAAAGAGATAGACGCCGTCATAACCGATTTCGGCTTGCAGTGTGACGGTTCGCACGTTGGGGATGGTATAGGTCATGTCATCTTTGTTGCGGATGACCCCCCTAAAATAGAGGGTTTCACCGGGGCGATAGATGGGGCGATCGGTATAGATATAGCCGGTTTTGGTCTCCGGCTCACTTGCATACCAACCATACCAGACGCCATACGCGCCTGCTCCATCGGCAACCACGCTGACGAAATTGTCGCTCAGTGAGGCATCAATTGGCGCACGGAATACCCCGGTCGAATCGGTTTGGCCGCGCCCAATTTGCTCACCGAGATAGTAAATCGAGACGGTGGTATCGGCGACAGGCGCACCGGTTTGCATATCCGTGACCCAGATAAAACCTTCATCCGGACTGCGTTTGAAAGTAACACCCGCATTCACTACCGTTAATACTTGGTCGTAGGTAGTGGGATAGAGGCTGTCGCTTAGGTCGGTGATGGTCAGCCAATAGAGGCCGGGGGCAAGCTGACCGCCCTGTTCGGAGGCTAGGTAAACTTCACGGGCAATGCCTTGAAAACCATTGGAATCAAAGGTCTGTGTCCATGATCGGAGTAGGTTTTCGCCAGATTCCCAACCGGGGCGAGCATCGCTGTAATATTCGACAGCGGCTTGGAATTGGCTGATGTCGAGGTGGTAGAGGTTGAATGCAACGGTGGGCTTGCCGCTGACCGACATCGCAATGGTCGTGTTTTCCCGATAAGCCCCGGTCACAATTACATCACTGTAATTGGTAATGGGTGAGGCCCAAACCGGAATATCGGCGGTGCGATAGCTAAAGGTATAGTCGGCGGTTATCGGATTGCCATAGACATCTTCCGCACCCGCCAAGAGGGTAATGGTGTATTCGGTTAGGGGTTTGGAGGCAAAGTTGATTGAGAGGCTCTGGTTGCCATTGACCTGCGGTGTCCAGACTTCTGGTTCGGGTTCAATTTGGATTTTGCCCTCAAGTGTTTCGGTATTCATGGGCGAGAGGAAATAAATCACCGCGCCGTAACCGGGTGAGACGTCCAAATCACCATTATCGGGATAGGTATCTTCGACAGCAGGATAGGGCACGGTGTAGAAAATATAGCCCTCCGCATTGCCGAACGCGGTTGAAAGGTCGAGCATCGCCTCACCGGATGCACTCATCGCGGTGGGTTTGATAATCACCTGATAGGCGCTGGCGATGGTCAACATTTCCGCCGGGGTGAAGGTCAATTGAGTGGCATTGTCATTCCACGTAATCGAACCAGCAATCGGCGGGTTGGAAGTGAAGGCTTGAATCACCGAGAAGGCCGCTTCGGTGGAGGGTTTATCCATCGGCTGGCTGAAGGTCACGACAATCGGCGATTCTAGCATAACGGTGTCTTGATTCACCGATGGGGATAGACTCAAAATTTGCGGCGGCAGGGTGCTAAATGACCACGAAAAATCCTCGGCTAAGACTGCCCCATCCACGCTAGTCAGGCCGCTGGCAACCGTGACTGTGTAGGTCGTGCCGCCTTGTAAGGGGGCGGAGGGCGTCAATTGATAAATGGCGGTGTTGAGCCATTCACCCTTACCTTCAATCGCGGGGGTGATGGTGATTGGGACGGGTAGATCACCCATTTCGCTGGTCGTCACCAATGGCACAACGGGCCGATTGAAGGTGACAAGAATGGTGGAATCGGCGGAGATACCCGTTGAACTATCTTCGGGGATGACTGTCGAAACTTCGAGTGGGCCAACTGTCTTGATATTAAAGCGGTAGGGGTCGGCAAACGGTGTACCGCTGGTGGTCGTCGCGCTTGTGCCGATGGTGACGGCATATTCCATCCCACTAGGCCATGACGCGGATGGGATAAAAGCGACGGTGCGCGGGTCGGCCCATGTCAGACTGCCTTCAATGGCGGGGTCAAAGGTGAGAGCTGCTACGACACTAGACTGATCCATCGCTTGGTCAAAGGTGATGGTCAGCGGATTGTTCGCCGCCATTTCGACGCCGGGGAGGGGCCAAACATCAATGACCTGCGGGGGGATGTCGGTTCCGCCGCCATCTTGCGAATGAACAGGAGTCGGATTGACGCCTGTCAACGCGCTGGTGATAAGACTGACCACCAGCAGAGTAAATAACAAGGCTTTGCGTGTCAAATCAATTTCTCCTCACTAACTTAGAATAAGCGTAATGCTCCATTGCTAGGATATTGGATGCAAGCAAGGGAAGCGGAAATATCCCCTGCACTTAAAACGCTGGTTTGGGGTGTTGTGTTCCATAGGTCAATCCAAATAGGTATCTTCAAGATTTGCAATGGCAGTTTCAGCAGCTTGACGAACATGAGGATGCTTGTCACTTAACAAGATTTGGAGATAAGGCATGAATAGCTGACGTTTTTCATCCTCCTCCATCTCCATTTCATCCATGACATCCGCTGCTATTTCTCTTGGAACAAAATGAGGGTCAGAAATTGCTTCAATCAACATTGGGATAGAATCGCGTGGAAACAGTTCCCCGACAAAGTTGATGACAGCACCGCGTACCCAACCATCTGTATGTTCGCGAAATATCAGCACTCTATCAAGATATTCGGAGTTCCTAGTTTACCTGAGATAATGAATGGCTATGGTGATGAGTTCAGCCTCAGATGATCCTAAAGCATCAAGGAAGAGATCAAAGAATTCAGGCGTTTCTGGTATGTTACTCGACCAAAGAGCCGTTAGACTCGCATCTTTGCGGGTTAGGCTTCCGGACGTTTTGTATTCTTCTGCGAGAGATCGAAAACCTTCAATGCCATAGTTGGCTATGGTCGCAGCAATATCAAGATAAAAATGCCAATCTTCCTCGCCTTCTTCATTGAGATGTTCAGCATGATAGTATGCGATGAGTTCTGGCAATGTCATATGGTGGAGTTCGGGATGACTTAGGGATTCATAATGAATATCAATTGCCATGATAATTTCCCCCAAAATTAGCCCCCTGTCTACCATTCAGTGTAGCACAGAGGGCATTCCGGCGATTTATTCTTGCTTCAACGCGATCACAGGTGAGAGTCGGGCCGCACGCAGCGATGGAAACAACCCCGCCCCTAAACCCACCAAAGTCGCCAGCACAATCGCAAACACCCATAAATCAGTCGGGATAATGATGAGATTGCCGCCAATCTGCGAGGTATTGAACGGCAAGAAATTGGTGACACTATTCTCGCCGGTCGGCGCATTGGCAACCGCCTGATTAATCACCCGCCGCAAGATGAAGGACAGCACAACACCGATTACGCCACCCGCCAGCCCGACTAAACCGGACTCGATGAGAAAGACGGTTAGCACATCGCGGTCAGTTGCCCCGATGGCTTTCATCAGGCCGATTTCTTTGGTGCGTTCGAGAATTGCCATTGTCATCGTATTGGCGACTCCAAAGGCCGCTACCAACAGCGCCACTCCACCAACGCCGCCTAGAATCAGGCGCATGGTGCGGAAGAAGTTGTTCATCTGGCCCAGAAATTCGCCCATACTGTAGGCATTTAGACCCAACTCTTTGATAGCGTTGGTGACATCAATGGTCGTTTCGCGGCTATCGGCCCGGACGACGACCTGACCAAAGGTGAAGGTTTCCGGGTCAGTCTCGACACCGGATGCCCATTCGTTGTAGCCGACAATATCATTCACGTTCATGAAAATGGTGTAGTCAAAGCTCGTGCCTGCCGCGAACGTGCCTGCGACCTTGATGTCCTTTTTCAATTCCGTGCCGTTGTTCCAGTTGTAGACGCGGAATTTCAGGGGAGTATTGAATACATCCACCTGAATCGGCTCATAGAATTCGCTGGTGGGGTCAAAGAAATTCTCGCCGATATACGGCCCGATGATGACTTCGCCGGGTTGCAATGAGAGCGTGCCTTGCTCCAGCGTAATGCCAAGATACGGCAGCAGGCGCGGGTCTATGCCGACGACATTCGCCCCTGCAATGTAGTCACCGGACATTAAGTCGCCGCCGACCTGCAAATTGACGAAGGGGATGACCGCCGCTACCCCCGGAATCCGCCACAATTTCTGGACGGTTTCCAGATCAAGTTGGGGCAAGTCTTCGGGCGACGTTCCCGGCGGAAGCTCCCAACTGGGATAGACCTGAATCTCCGTGACGGCGCTGCTGTTGCCAATACCGGCTTCGGCAGAGCGTTGTAGGCCAAAGGTCAGCGCGACCAATAAAATGACCGCGCTTGTTCCTACTACCACACCACCCGCCGTCATCGCCAGCCGTGCCCGCGCTCGGAAGAGGTTGCCAATCGCTAGACCCGCGAGTTCCGAAAACATGGCGTTTAACTCCCTAGACCGAGGAAACCTAAAATGACATCACCCAAAGAGGCATCCTCTTCTTCTGACTCCGGTTCGGGGGTGGGTTCGATTGGAAAACCCCCATTATCATCCGGTGGCGGGGGTGGCATGACGGCTTCAGTTTCATAGGTCTGAACGACGCTCACTTCTTGGTTAAGGTCATTGAGATAGTAGATGGTGACGGTGATTTTGACGTGGCCCTCGCTGCTAGGGGCAAAGGCCGAGCCAAAGGTCGTTTCTTCGTCGGCTTTAACCGGGCCGATGAAAAGTTCCGCCACATCCATCACATCGGCGTTCTCAGCCTCAAATATCACATTGGTGAAGTTGACCACGTTTTTGCCCAGATTTTTGATGGTCAGGCCAATCGGCAACGGCTCACCAACATTGGCTTGTTCAGGTACAGGGCTTTGGAGGGTGATATTCAAGCGTGGCGGAGCAACCACGACCACTATCGCCCGTAAATTATCTTGTCCGGTCGTGCCATCGGGTTTGGTATAGCGCACCGTGACAGGCAGGCTATAGACGCCACTGGTCGTTGTGCCATTGACGATAAATTCTTGGGCAATGGCTTTGCTCGCGCCGTCGGCCTCAATCGTGCCGATGTACTGCGTTCCGCCTGACCCCACAGGTGCAAAGGTCGTGCTGGGGGTTGTCGTTGTGCCACCGCCTGTCGGGGTGCCGCCACCCGAATCGCCACTGGATTCGACCGTACCGAACACCACCATCAATTCTGTCGCATCTCCGTTGCCGACATTTTTCAGATCAAGATTGAGCGTGAACTGCTCACCCGGTTCCAGAATGTCTTTGCCGTAGTCATACGATTCCAGCAGCATCAAGGGCACGGTGGCGACGACGGGCCTTACTTGAACCGTCATACTACCAGCGGCTTGTTGGGCCTCGCCATCTTGGAGATAAGTAATTGTAAACGGCTGTGATTGCGGGCCGGGTTTGGCATCGGGGCGCACAATCAAGGGCAGTTCGAGTTCAACGGATGCCCCAGCGTCCAAATCACCAATCGGGAAGCTATCGCCTTTTGAACCCGCTAGCAGGATATTATCACTACCCGATACCCGTAGTAGCACCTGTAGCGCTTTTTTGTTGCCGGAGTTCGTGACATTCACCGTCACGGTGACAGGCTTACCGGGTTCAACCGGATTTGGCTCGACGCTGTAACCGGACATGACGACCTGTGATGATTCACCCGCTTCTTCAACGCTGACACTCAAGGTCGCTTTGCTGTTGTAATTTTCACCGCTGAAATCACGATAGGCCATCGTAATCGGGACACTGATTGGGCCAGCCGGGGTGTCCATCGCCGCAACTGCCATCAGGGTAACGTTGACGCGCCCGCCCGCTGGAATATCAGGTAGGGTTGCGGTGGCTTGTCCATTCGCCGGGACAAATTTGCCGCCGGAATCAACGGCTACCGACACCCCCTGCGCGTTGCGATTGCCCTGATTGACTACCTCAAAATTGAGAGTGACCGTACCACCGGGGGCAATGGTCGCCGGGTTGACCGAGAAATTACGCGCCAAAAGGGAAGGTTGGCCCGGAATCGGCGTAGCAGGCTGCGGTGTCGCTGAGGGTTCAGGCGTATTGGTTGGCGGCGCGGGTGTATTGGTCGGCGCGGCGGTGGCAGGCACGGCAAGGACTGTTAGCGCATTAGGGGCATATTGTGTCCCGCCTAATGGGTCGCTGACCTCGACATTATAGACACCCGGCAGCAGACTAGATGGCAATTGGGCCGTTAATGCGCCACTGTTGATAAAGGTCGTCGTTAGCAAGCCAACCCCGATCAGACGAATCACTGTTGAACTGCTGAAATTGCCACCAATGACCGACAGGGTGCCGCCTTGTCCTGCCATGACTTGGGACGGTTCGGCCCGTGTCACAAAAATGGCTTGGGGCGGGGTATTGGTCGGTGTTGGGGTCGGCGCGACTTGGATGGTCAGCGGGGCAGGCCATGTGACCACACCGCCGATGGGGTCCAAAATCTGGATTACATATTGACCGGGGCCAATATTGTTGGGGAATGACACCACCAGTGACCCGTTATCAATCAGTTGGGTCGGCAGTGGGCCATAACCCATCAACTGCACGGTCGTGGATGCGCTGAAGCCTGATCCAAAAATGGACATATAGGCCGGCTGTGAACCGCCGATCATAATTTGGGCGGGTTCGGCGCGATTCACCACCATCGCGGGTGTAGCAGAGGCTTGTGCACCATCTTGGGCCGCCGCGTGATCGGAAGTCGAAACCCCGACGCCAATCACAATCAGCAGAGAGAGAATCAACAAGGCTGAGATGAGTTGGATTTTCAGCGATCTAACGATTAACATGGAGGTCTTCTGTCTCCTGTTGGGCGGCTGGAACATCGTCCACAATGCGCCCATCTTTCAAATGTAATAGACGATCAGCGTAACTGGCGACTCCGGCGTCGTGGGTTACGATAATGACGGTTTTGCCTTGCCGCGTGGCTAACCAACGCAGCAAATTCATGACAGTTTGGCCGGTTTTGCTATCCAGCGCCCCGGTGGGTTCGTCACCCATGATAATCGGCGGGTTATTAAACAAAGCCCGTGCAATCGCCACACGCTGCTGCTGTCCGCCCGAAAGCTGCGAGGGTTTATGGTCAAGCCGTTCCGCCATGCCGAGTGTATTAAGCAGTTGACGTGCCCGTTTATCGCGCACTTCACGCGGGATACCTGCGAACACTCCCGGTAGTGCCACATTTTCTAGCGCGGTCAGGGTTGGCACGAGATGAAACTGCTGAAAAATGAACCCGATGCTTTCACGGCGAAAACGCGCTAATTCTTCACTGCTCATGCTGTGCAGAGATTTGTCGCCAACACTGACCTCGCCGCCAGTGGGTCGGTCTAGGCCACCCATCACGTAGAGCAAGGTGCTTTTACCAGAGCCGCTTGGCCCCATGATGGCAATAAACTGCCCTTTGGGGATTTCGACATCTACTCCATCCAATGCCCGAACCACCTGCCCACCTAACTTAAAATGTTTACGCAGGCCATAGCCATTGATGTACGGGGCGGATCCATTGCGATGATTGCCGTTATGATTTGCCATTGGGTAGCCTAGCCTTTCATCGGGCGCGGTTGCTCGGATGGGGTTTCGGGTACAGATTCACCACCACCATCCAGTGACGGGTCGGTTGGTTGCAGGCTAGGATCAAAGGGCATATCACTCCCCGGCACAATCTCGGTCTGAGTTTCATCTTGGGGCGCTTCGACCCATCCTGCCACTACTGGCCCAACGACCAGCACCCCGGCCCAAATCAACACGACCAGCGTCGCTGACCATGTGCGACCCTTCAGTCCATAACGTGCACCGAGATAGAGCAGGCTCAGACTCCATAGCCAGAATAGTGTGAGGCGAGTCGAGAGCGAAAACGCGACATCTTGCTGAAATTCGGAAAGGTCAGCATAGCCTTTCCATTGGTTAATCAGGCCAGAGAGACCTTCCTCACCAACCTTGCCACCCGCGTAGTAGTAGGCCAGTTGCAAAGCCGCCATCAACGCGAGGGGCAGGCTGGAATAAATCGCAATTTGCCAGTTCTGACCCATTTTGGGTTTGCGACCACGTAGCAGTGATACCTCAACCAGCAAAATCGAGATGATTAGCCATTGCAGCACAATTTCGCCCGCCGCTTCAAGCGCAATTGACCATTTGGCGGTCACTTCTTCAGGAGTGGCTTTGGTATCGGTTTCAGTCGTGGGTGTCCCCCCTACATCCGAGGGGATACCGCCAAAATCAATCCCGCCGCCGCCACCCCCTGAGTCAATCGGTGCACCGCCGTCAACCGGGATGCCTGTATCGGTTGTGGTCGTCTCGGTGTTTTTCAGCGCGTCATAGCGGACGGAGCTAAATCCGACCAGTGCTAGAATCAGCAAGCCGACCCACACCCATTGGCGTGAAGCGTGACTGGCGGGCAGGGTACGGTAAAAATTGGCGGGCTGCATGAGGGCCGTGCCGATTTGATTCACCAGCGAACGGCGTGTCATATGTTCGGTCAATTGCAATTCACGCGGTTCGGCGGCTTGGATTTGCCGACGTGGACTTTTGGGTTGTTCGTCGAGTTCAGTTATTGGTTGCTGTGTTTTGGTCGAAGCCATAACCACTTCCTATGGGTTGGCAAAATTTCGATGAAAGAGAACGTGGCCTGTTATGGCATGTATTACCGTATCACCCACCTGTTACAGACGCATGGCGGATGTGAAACAGTTTTGAAACATGCCTTGCCGGATTTGAAACACGGGAATTGCTGATCAATAAAGTGGATTCCCGCCCTGTGTTTATTCTACTATGACTCTACGATTTCGTTTGGTTTAGGTTTGATAGATTAGCGCGTGTTTGCTCGGCGGAGTAATGACGAGTTGCTGACGATTGGCTGACTGGATTAGAAAAGTGGCTCGATAGAGAGGATATACTTACCAACGGGTAGATAGAAAACCTTGTAGGGTTGCAAGTCTCGCAAAGCATGATATTGCGGAATCGTGATATTGAATTTTACGCCGGCACTCCCTTGAATTTCCAGAAAGCATCGGGCGTAACCATGTGTTTCAGGATTACGACGCCATGTCCACCAAAATAGACCGTAATGCCTAAATCTGTCGAAATACAGCACACTGTACCCGTCAACTACTCTAAGCTGAGATTGGTTCAGATTACCTATTGTTCTGCGTCGAACAACAAGGCCAGCCAATGTCACAGGCATATTGATCAAAAGGCAAGAAGCCATAACACAGAAAAATGGCTTGGAGGCTATAGTAGCTAAAGTGAAAATGCCGAATAGCACCCAGCCTGCTTTGGCAAGCCAAACATAATCGCTAGCGTGAGATAGCGCTTTTTCCTTTTTCTCTTCAGTAATCCAGCCATGGTAATTAGCCTGTAAATCCTCACTGGTGAAATCAAATGCCTTCTGTAAATCTGGCATATCGGGGTGTGGGGAACTGGTCATAGGCGTGTCCCAAAAACATGAATTCCGTCATTCACCATATCTGCAATTCAACAACATTGAGCCTTTCAAAACCACCTTGATTGGGATTATATTCATGGATACTGCATCGTAGCAACCGAATGGGGATTTCTTGCACAAGAAAGAGAGACATCTTCCATGCTTGATACGATACGGCTACAGGTGTTTTTATACGCTGCCGAATCGCTAAATTTCTCCGAAGCGGCACGGCAATTAAACCTTACCCAGCCGACCGTAAGCCACCATATCAAAATGCTGGAGCAGGATTTGGGCGTGCCCTTGTTTGACCGTTCGGGCGGGGCGCTTAGATTGACCGAAGCGGGGCGACTGCTGCTGCCACGTGCGCGAAAACTCCTCCATGAGATGTACAGTACCGAACACCTCATGTCTTCGTTAGATAGCGAGATTGCCGGAGAGCTACGTATCGCCTGTAGTACGACCACTGGAAAGTATATCCTGCCTCTGTTGGCTGCCCGTTTTCACCAACGCCACCCGGCGGTTAATACCGTCATTCTTTCGTGTACGGCTGAACATGTGGTGCCGCATCTGCTGCTCAAGGAAGCAGATGTTGGAGTTGTAAACTATGATGCCTGCGGTGGGGATTATGAATGTCAAGCGTTTTTCACTGACCATATTATTTTGATTGTTCCGGCAAGCCATCCATTTGTTGGGCGGGATTTCATTGACTGCACTGAATTGCTGACGACTCCCCATATCATCCGTGAACCAGCATCAGGAACCCGTCGTGTTTTGCTGGCAGAACTTGGCAAACATGAGATTGCATTGGAAGACATGAATATTTTCTTGGAGCTTGGTAACGCGGAGGCTATTGTCAAAACCGTTGAGGCGGGTTTCGGGGTTTCATTTGTTTCACATCTTGCCGCAAACTGGGCCTTGCGACTTGGCACAGTGGTGGAGGTTCCAGTCGCAGGGTTCGATCTTCGCCGCAAAAACTATATGATCCGCCATCAGCGAGGTGTCAGTCATCGCCGTGTGGATGCCTTTTGGGGATTTATCCATCACCCAGACAATGCCGATCTCCTGCAATTAGCAGAAGGATAGGGTTCACTATTCCTCCCATTGCCTCAAAAACGTTTAGCGATGGGAGGGGCGTGGTTGATTTAGGAGTTGAGCTTTTTTCTGTGCTTGCTCATCCTCACGCTTGCAGCAACCCGAATATGCCAATATGGGCAGTACAATCCCGATGAACAAATGAATCAACCAGAATAGAAGGACTTCTTCGTTCATGGTCTTTCTCCTCCACGACAGAATTCTAATGTGCTTCCACTATAGACCATGCGACGGAACTACATCAGTAGCACATGTCGCGGCCACTATTCAATATTTCTATAGGTCTTGCCATAGAATTTCGATGCTTGTCAGGTTAGGCGGGGTCAATTGGCATTCATCGCAGGCGCTAACTTATTTACCCAATACGACAGATGGACCGTTGACAGCCGATAGTCCCTCTGGTAACCTATGCGCCGCAAAACAGAATACTCAAAAGTGTCAAAAAACACTCTTATCCAGAGCGACGGAGGGACCGGCCCGAAGATGTCGCGGCAACCCGCCAGTGGGTCGTTAGGCCACAACCACTGCCGAAGGTGCCAATTCCGGTAGATTTTTCTGGAAGATGAGAGCGACGTGTCAAAATCCGCTTGGGCCTTCGTGATAAGCGGTAACATGATTTAGCACCCACGCGCCCTCTGACTCCATGCCCCATCAGAGGGCGTTTCATTTACCCATCATGTTCAATATGTGGAAAGGGTTTCGATGAGTAGTAACAACACCTTTATGACCTCACCGCGCTTCTTTTACTCCTCGGAGTCGGTGACAGAAGGCCACCCCGACAAAATTTGCGATCAAATTTCAGACGCCGTTCTGGATGCCATTCTAAAAGATGACCCCAATGCGCGCGTGGCGTGTGAAACCTCCGTGACCACTGGTTTGGTCTTGGTGTTTGGCGAAATTACGACCAGCACCTATGTTGATATTCAATCGTTGGTGCGTGACGTGGTGCGCGACATCGGTTATACACGCGGTAAATTCGGTTTTGACGCCGATACCTGTGGTGTGATTGTTTCCATCAAAGAGCAGTCCGGTGACATCGCGCAGGGCGTAGATAAAGCCCTCGAAGCCCGTGAAGGCAAGATGTCCGAAGCCGAAATTGAGGCGACTGGTGCAGGCGATCAGGGTATGATGATCGGCTTTGCGTGCAATGAAACCCCCGAACTGATGCCGCTGACTATTTCGCTGGCTCATCAACTCTGCCGTCGTTTATCGGTGGTACGCCGCGATGGGACTGTGCCGTATCTGCGGCCCGATGGCAAGAGCCAAGTCACGGTTGAATATGAATATGGCAAGCCCAAGCGCGTGGATACCGTATTAATCTCCACCCAACACGCCCCTGAAATCGAAAATGACCAGATTCACAAAGATGTGATTGAGCATGTCATCAAGGCCGTCATTCCTGCCAACTTGCTCGATGCCGATACTAAGATTTTTATCAACCCGACAGGTCGGTTTGTGGTCGGTGGCCCCTTGGGTGACGCTGGCTTGACCGGACGTAAGATTATCGTGGATACCTATGGCGGGGTTGCTCGTCATGGGGGTGGTGCGTTCTCGGGTAAAGATCCGACAAAAGTTGACCGTTCCGCCGCATATATGGCCCGCTATATCGCCAAGAATGTCGTGGCGGCTGGTCTGGCAGATCGTTTTGAACTTCAGGTGTCGTATGCGATTGGCGTGGCGCGTCCGCTGTCTATCGCTATCGAAACCTTTGGTACCAACAACGTGCCAAACGAGGTCATCGAGAATCTCATTCACAAGCATTTCGATATGCGTCCCGCCGCAATTATCCGCGACCTGAACCTGCGCCGTGCCCAATATCGCCAGACGGCTGCCTATGGTCACTTTGGTCGCAATGACCTTGATGTGGCATGGGAAAAGACCGACAAGGCCGACACTCTCCGCAAAGAAGCGGGCCTGTAAAAAACATACATTGCGGGTCAACCCCGCATAGGATTTGATGAGAAGGATGGGTAAACAAGAACCCATCCTTTTTGTATTTCGTAATATTTCGCAGGGGTATCTACTTGACATTGGCTGTTAAGTATTATACACTTCGTTCAATTGCATAATTGTGCAACTATAAAATAGAACATGCGAAAGAGGAACGCGGATGACGCTCACAAAAACAAAAGCCGATGTTCATCACCAGCCATCACTCTACCCTCCCAAGACAGTTAGCCTAGCCCATATCTTGGTTGTAGATTCACCCAATGGCCCGGCTGATGTCCTGAGTGAAACCCTCACCCTCCTCCAACGTGATCTGACCGTCACCAATATCCCCGACCAAAGCACCGTTTTGAATCACCTCGGTACCCAAAAATATGATTTGATTTTAATTGGATTGGATACTTATCAACGTGACCGCTTATTCTTGGTTCGTTATATGCGCATTGCCGCGCCCTTAACACCCATCGCGGTAGTGACTCGTCATGTAGAACAATGCAGCCCTGAAAATAAGGAAAAAGTGAAACGGTTTGGAGCGCAGGAACTCATTAGCTTGCCTCGTGACACCGTAGAGCTACGCGGATTAATGCCCAAACTGAATACTCTCAGTGTTTTTTAAAATGAGTTAGATATAGAATATTGAGAATGTCTATAAAACTATAGGAAATTCGCGTATCCACGATAAGGGAAGTATTGTATGCCGCCGCTGCACGGGATTGAAGTCACGGATGAAATTACCTCGATGATCCGTTTTCGGACATCGGTAGTCTATGAAATGCTGATTAGTTTAACGACTTTGCTAGATAGTCGGCGACATATTGCTTGGGCCAATAGTGCGCGTGAGACCCTTCCGTCGGATTTTTGGGATGATCTTCGCACGGTGATTGAGCCATTTCATCAAGGGCGTGATCTTCTCGAATTAGCGGTCTATTACCCCAACCATGATGATGTACCCGGTTTTATCAACTATGTGCGTTCGATGGACGAAGCGACTTTTATTTTCCATCTAGTAGGGCGGGTGATTCCCCTCGCGGTGCTGCGCAAGATAGACTTGACGGTAGCTGGGTTGACACAGGAATTGGAACACAGCGAACCCAACTACTATCAGTATTTTTGCGAACACGTCCCGATGGATAAGGTCGTTGAGGATATTCGCAGTTTCCAAAATCGCCTAGCCGATTTGTGGCAGGATTATTGGGACAGCTTCTTTAGTTCTCAGGTGGCGACCATTTATCCCATCTGGGAAAAAGGTCTGATGGACAAAGAAGAACTGATGGCGCGGAGTGGCGGACGGGCATTGCTTGACCAGTTGTTGATCAACAAGAAATTGCCCCAACCATTGCCGCAAGATCACCCCTTTACCGAAATCTTGCTCGTACCGGTCTATTTGATTTCGGGACATATGACGATGTTTTTTGGCTATGGCAACATCACGATTTTGTTCGACAGCGAACGTACCACTGCTCGCCTTGCGCAAATTGAAGAAGCCAAAGAGGAAACACTTGCCACATTAAAGGCGCTGGCAGATTCGACCCGCCTGAAAATTCTGCAATTGATTGCCCGCAGTGATGGCAAGATGAATGGCAAGAAAATTGCGGAAATGCTGAATTTGTCACCATCGGCGGTGTCGCGTCATTTGGCCCAGTTGAAAGATGGCGGATTGATTACCGAGGAATCGCTCGACAATCGCATCATTATGTACTGGCTCAAGAAAGATGTGATTGCCAGCTTGCCGGATAAGCTGCTGGAATATCTCTTTGACTAGCTGATTAGGGATGGAGAGTCAGGAAACTGACCTCCATCCTTTTTATTTCGGTTGATTAAGCCGTCCCGTGCCGCTGACCTTTTTCTGTTTGCGAATCTGGTCAATGATGACGTCAATCGTCTGGCCCTCCTTGACCACCCCAAATCCACGCCACACCTCCTGATAACCATCCAATGTCGTGCGCAGCGCGATTTCATCTTGATCTAACAATTGTTCCATCAGCAGCAGCAAGATTTTGGCAAAGGTGTTGCGTTCCTCTTCGTTCAAAAATTCGCTAATTTTGCTGATATTGTTGGGGCGTTGCCATTCATCCCCGATGGTCTGCAAAAGATCGGTACGGGTTTCGGCGTTGACCCCATAGATATTTTCGGTGGCGGCCTGACACAGACGCATCAACGGCTGAAAATGGCGATGTGGTACTTGGGTCAGACTGACGGCGCGTGCAGCAGCTTCACTGAATCGTCCGACGGCTGCCAATGCCGCGAGATACCCAGACAATAATTCTATATCTGGCTCTTTGACAGGGCTTTGGATACGGTTTTCCCAATTGCTGCTGGCGTGTTCAAAAAATAGCTGTTCAATCGTTTCGGCGGCCTGTGTCACCTGTTCATGAACAGTCACTTTATAGACCGTTTCCACCCCGGGTAAATCGTTATCATGATGCTGCACCCAATTGGCGGTAGCACATAGATGCAGGCGATTATCCACAATCACATCTTTGCTATATTGACTGCCAAGCCACTGCACCATCACCGCTGGAACGCCATCCGGCGATTTGATTTCACTCAATTTGCTGAGTAGTTGCAGCGAAGGGGCGCTGTCCTCGTCACTATACTGGCTGGCTGTGCCCCATCCAATCACCGTAATCACCCGGCGCGAGGCCAGTTCGCGGAATTGACCAATGAGATTGTCATCAATGACTTGGTCGGTTAGGCGCGGCACGACAATTAGGATACGGCCTTTGGCCTGTTTCAAGGCATCATGGAGGGCGATTGAAATATCTTGCTGGTGCAGGATTTCCGCAATACCCCCTTCATAGATGCTGCGATTGAGAATCCCGCCTGTCGGGTTGCGGATTTCGCGTAGTTCAGCTTCGACCAATCGAGCGACCATCCCACTGCGGCTCTGGGTATCGGACAATTGAGTGCGGTTGGCAGGCGCAAGATCGGCAAAGGCTTGATAATCGGCATCTGCTAATTGCAGCAAATCTTCAAGATGGACATTGGAATCTTCCAGCCATTCGTCCAACGCAAACCCACGAATTTCCTTGGGAGTGGTGGTGGGATAACTGATGTTGCTGAGGCGAATAAATACTTCTTTTTCCAAGGCGTCCCACACTACCAATACGGCCCAATTCCAAAGCCCCTGATAGGCCAATTCCACCGAGCGCATTGTGCCCAATGTTTGGCCGGCCTCAGGGTGATGAATTGGTTTGCCGACAGATTGGGTCGCGGCGGCTACAGTATTTTTATTGATTTGTTCCATCACCTGCTTAAGGCTGGCTTCTTCAAGCGGAGGCACACCGGGCAATGAGGGGGCGATTTCAAGCGCGCCTTCTTTATAGCCGCCGGGCAGGGCGATAAACGAATAATAGGGCGTGAAATAGGCCAACTCGACCGTTTCAAGGCGCGGCGGTTTAGGGATTTGGCGGCGCTTATAAAAATCCTTGCCTTTTTCGGTGGCAGTGAGGGTGTTGCCATTGCCAATTTTTAAAACGGCGAGCTTTTCGGTGAAATTAGTAGTGACCTCATTGATAAAACGCTGATCTACCCCAAGGGCGTCGGCGAGTTCGACGGGCGTGGCAGCGGGCGACAGTTCAATCGCGGCTTGCAGTACATATTCTTCAATCGCGTTTAAACGGCGAGCCTGCAATACCTCACACGTCACGCGGAAATAGGCGACTGGCGCGGTATACAAATGGGCGCTTAAGACCTGATGGCCGGGAACTTGCCGCTCGACTTGGCTGACTTCCCCGGCAAGGCGCGAATCAATTCTAGGCGAACTGTGAAACATCGAGCAGCGCCCCTTCCTGTTGAATGGTATCTAATAGGCTTTGATATACGGCGTGAGCATAACTGTTATCGGCGGTCGGATTAGCGCCGATAATCACCAATAATTCGCTGGCACGCGATAGGGCCGTCGCCAGCCGACTCAACTCGGTCGTGGTTTGGCGTCGGACCATACTGACCACAATCACGGCACATTCGGCGCTTTGGAATTCATCCACTGTACCGATATGTACATCCAGCGCACGATATGGCCCTTGTAAGCGACTTTTGAGGCGTCGGGCTTGGGCATCAAAAAATGTGATCACCCCGACAGATTTGGGTGAACCACCTTCGGCCTGCTTCATCCACGCATCATTCATTTGGCGCAGCAGGCGTTCGATAATTTCCACCTCACCCTGATTCCGATAGCTTGTCCCAGAGGATTCCTCGATATAGGGCGCTTCGGTAGGTGTCGAAATCTTCAGAATATTGATGCTAGGAGGCAGTACCGCCAATATCAAGCCATGCTCGTGGTGATGTCCGCCCGATAGCTGGTCATTATAGAGGGTGTTGACCACGTCCCGAATCGCGCTGTGCATCCGATATTGTTGAGTTAGTGTCACTTTGAGAGCCTGTGGCGCGGAATTAAACAAGTTGGAGAAATAGGATTGGTGCAAATGCTCAGTTTCGGCAGACGACAGATTAAAGCCTTGCACGGCCTCTAGCAATGTCTGTTCTCCGATCATCGGCGGTAACTGCTGGGCGTCGCCAATCAGCACGACCTTATGTGCTTTCAACATCGCCAACAGCACTTCGGACGGGGTGGCCCGCTGAACATCGTCAATGATAACTACATCGAAAGGCCGATATTCACGATGATATGGCCCAATCTGATTTAGCTCACTATAGGTCGCCCCCATCACATTGACATTGGCAAGGTAGAGTTCGCGCAAATCTAAGGTGTCGCTTGGGCGCTGTTCGCCTAAACGGGTAATCCATCCCTGTACAAGTTTCTCCAAACCAGCCATCAGCATCAATTGGCGCGACCATTCCTGCTGCCATTCGTCGCTGCACGCCCGTTCCATGACCTTTTTGACATAACCGGCGTAATGAATATCTTTGACCGGGCCAAGCGTTTCAAGTAAATGGCGCGGGATGGACTGATGGATTTCTTCCCAAAGAGTACGCTCCATTTCAACATCATGGGCATACTGCTCTAGGTTCTGTTCGGCCTGAAGCTGACGCTGTGAAAGCAAATCACGTTCACCCGCCAGTTGTTTCACTTTTTCAGCATTCTCAACTGTCAGAATATGCAGTTGATCCAGCAAGGTATCCAGAATGGTTAGGGGGTCAAGATAACGCGGTAGGGCATTGAGTTCGGCTAACAGCTTATTGATCAGATCAAGCAGTCGTTGCCATGCGGTCAAGGCTTCCGGGCTGATGTCAACTGGTGGGCGTGTGCCATTTAGGGCAATGACCAAGCGTTGACCCCCGATGCGTTCCATTTCGCGCTGGATATTTTGGGCCATAGACTGACGTTTGATGTCAGCTTGGCTCATTTCGGCTTTCAACTGCTCCGGATTAACCGTCTGGGTAGCCTTCTTCTGGGCAAGGCGGGCTTCGCTGGCTTGCACGCTTTCCACCAATGCCTGATGGGTCTGCTGGTAGACATTAGCGATGTTGTCCCGAATCTCCAAAATCGCTTGCACGCTCTTACCACGTGAAACGAGCGTAAATAGACTTTGGATTTCGGCGGCAATGCCTGTTTGCTGGTGGATGTTTTCCCACTGCTGCCAACTGGCCTGCAAACTCTTGAGGGTTTCGGTTTCTGCCGCAATATCGCGTTTTAGCTGCCCCATATCTTTTTGGGCCTGCTGAATCCCTACCCGGCATTGGGCTTTAATATGCTGCGCGTCGGCTAATTCTTGACGGGCATCTGCTAAGACCTCATGATGACCTGCGAAGATTTGGTCAATCGTTTCGTGGGCCAAATAGAGTGTTTCTTCAAGCAGCGCGGCGGCCCCAATCGGTTCAGGGGTCAGCTTCCAATTTATCTGGTCTAGCAGGGTACGCAAGTCGGCATAGACGGATGTGCCAAGTTGATTTTCGACCTGCGTGATGGCTGATCGAAAAGCTTCTAAGTGGGCTTCCATTTTTTGGGCGATTTGTTCCCGCTGCTGTTCGGCACGTTTGGCCTTGGCCGAGATCATGGTCTTCATGCGGTCAAGCTGTTCAGTCAGTCGCTGCAATTCCAGCTGCTGCTCTTTGACCACACGCGGCAGCAGTTCGTGCATTACCAAGCGATGGCGGCCCTGTTGAACAATCGGTTCAGCTAAGCGGGCCGAATGGGCCATCATCTGCCGATTCAGCAGTTTTTCAAAACCGACGATGACATAATATTCGCTGACGACAGGTAGCCACGCCTGTGCATCGGCCTTGCGGGAAGTGCGTGCATTCTTCAGCCGTTCCGACAAGACGCGCTGCAACTGCTGGATGAATTTATTGACGTTGGCTGGATACACACAGCTAAATTTGTCAGTCTGGCGTTTGTCGTCAAACAAATCGCGCAGGCGATCACTCAGAATTTTATCAGGCTTAGCATTCAGCAAGAAATATTTGGAAGGGATAACCCGGTCAAGTTCGGCAATCGCCCCGCGACATATACTGTAGGCTTCGGCAATTGCGCGATAGATTGGGTCTTCATTGACCCAACGGTGCTGCTCGAGTGCCTTGACTAGCGGGTCGGGTAGATATTCGCCTAGTGTGATGGTCTGACCACTTAACAGCCATTCGCCGACACTGGTCATGGCCTCATCCATTGAGGTCTGGATGTTGACACACTGGGTAATCAGATCACGCTGATCCGAAATGGATTGTTGTAGACTGATAAGCGCTTGATTGTCAGTGCTCGCCAATGAACCTGTTGTTTTGGCGGTCGCATATTGCTCAAGTTCATCTGCCGATTCCTTGACAAACGCCAATACTTGGAGGGGCTGCTGTTGAAGCTCAGTGACCTGCGACTGCCATGTCAAAATTGATTGTTTGGATTCCACCTCGGCGGCAAGGGCGGCTTCACGCTCAACGGCTTGTTTGTACTGCTCCTGCGTCTCTTGCACCTTGCGGAAGGCGTTCATATAGGTTTGGTAGCTGTTAACGACCTTATCAATGCGTGGCATAGGGTCGGTCATATTTTTCAAGGCTACCGAAGCAAGAGCCAATTCTGTACCCGCAAGATATTGATTTTGAATATCGTCATAAAGCGAGGCCAATTTGAGTAGCGAATCTACATCCGATTGTAGAATCCCCAATAGGTTGGCTGATTGCTCCAATGATTGCGCCAGCAGTGGGCCGACACTCAATACTGAAGTGACGCGGTGTGCCCAATTTCTGGCCTCTAAGACACCCTGCCGCAGCCGCTGAATCATCAAATAATCCTGCGTATTGAGGGTTTCCTCTAACAGTTCTTTCGTACCGCCGGGTTGGGCCTGCTCGACTAAGTCAATCGCTTCGACCAAGCGGTTGAGATAGGCTTGATATTCGGGGGTGGCGACGACGTTAAAGATTTCGGAGCGCCAACGTGGATTGGGGGTCGGCTCAAATTCGGCAGACTCCTCATTTTTGAGGGCCTGACTTGCTGCTAAGAGATGTTCGGTCAGGCTATAGAGTTCGCGTTCACGTTCCTGCACGACGACCAGCGCGTTTTGTACCGGGTCAAGTGACTTGCGGGCTTGTTCGCGGTTGACTTCTAGCTGCTGGCGTTTATCGGCCTCTTGTTCAAGCGTGCTGAGATACAGATGCAGGCGGCTTTGGTCGCCAAACAAATATCCCGCCATTTCTTGTTGACGGTCACGATTGGTGAGGCGCTCATTGGCATCCAGCGACATGCGCCGGAACCACATATTGATAATGGTTTCACGGGTGAAGCTCTGTCCGCCGCGACTCTTCCCCACTCTGAGTGGACGAACAGCAGGGTGATGCGGTAGCGTGGTCAGCAACCGATCCATCATCATGCCTGTCTGGGTCACGACCAGAACCCGCTGGTCACGGATGGCAAATTGATAACATAACTCGCCAATTAATCTGCTTTTACCCGTGCCCGCCAAACCCTGAATCAAAAATAAGTCGGGGGCATTGAGGGCTTTTTCGATCGCTTTGCGCTGGTCGGCATCCAAATCAGCTAACAGCAGCATATCACGGCGCAAGGCAATCTGTTCGCCATCTTCACCGGGTAGGGCGGCTTGTGTCGCATCAAAAATGAACCGCGTTAGGCGTGGATTGGGGGTACGTCCCCGCCCCAACGCTTCCAACGCCTCGGCCTGCTGCCGGATGGGGGCTAAATCGGGCAGCATCTTGCAGGCCAGATAGCCGGGTAGAGGGAAGATGTCATCCGAGTCTGCCAGTGCGACAAAACCCGCGTCAAGCCGCACCTGAACCGCCCCTGTATTTTCGTCGAGGCGCTCCACGATACCTAACGGAATATCTTCGCTGTCTAGCAGGTCGCGACTGTTTTCGTCATCTCCGGCGGCAATGGCATATTGGCGGAGGTACAGCAGTGAATTTACGCTGGCTCGCAGACGCTCCCATGGAATGGTGGTTTCTTCATTCAGATAGAACCAGACCAACACCCCGTTATTAGGGGCATTGCGCCAGCGATAATCCACAAATTCGACTTCATATTCGCGTTCACTGACCAGCCGATTCCACGCATTGATATGACTGCGCCAATAACCCAAACGCTGCATCACCTGTGGGTCGGCTTCGATTTCTTTAGGCTTGGTCTTGAGCAGTTCAATGATGGTGTCGGGGATATTTTGAGCGGTGTTTGAGCCTGCCCCACGATTGGTGAATTTCAGACGGGCTGGAAGGTTGATATTGCTTTGCAGGCCCATATCGGCGGGTGCTTTGTAAATGCGGCGCACCAGCAAACTATTGGGATAACGCGGCGTCTTGAGGCATTCTAAGACCAGTGACCCGCGCAGACTCTCAGTATAGTATAGATTGTTGGGGTTATTGCTGTCGGTGGCTAACGCGATACGCAGACGGTGTTCGCTTTCATAGACCCCGCTGCCTTCGTTGTATAAGTAACAGTCATAGGTCTCGCCGCCTTGAAACAACAGCGGTGCAATCGCTTGGTCAGGGGCACGCAACGCCGATTCTGGCAAATGACCCTGACTGACCATCTGGCTAATCAATTGGGTGCGAATGTCTTCAGCGGTGCGGTCAGCGATAAACAGTTCGAGTTCTAGCTCGATGTTATCTACAAAACTGGGCCGTTCCAGCTTGACACGACTGCTACCCGTAGATGTCTCACGCTCATAATTGTGCAAAATCGTTTCTAGTTGGCGTTCGACTTCCGCCACCGTTGCGGGATGACGAGCGTTTAGGTCTTTTTCTAACATCGCCAGAAGCAGATTATTCAGTTCGTGGTTACACGCCCCCAAGACGCTTTGCAGCGAACGGGCCGGTTCAGACAAAATGACTTGGCGGATTTGTTCGCGGTCGTAGTACGAATATGCCTTTTGTTCGGCCAGCGATTGACTTGGGGCGGGTGTGAAATTTTGGAGATAATGCTGACCCGAAAACAGGAAAAATAGCAGCGCCCCTAGGCCATAAATATCACTGCGATAGTTGATGCTGTCGCTGATGGGGGTACGCAGTTGTTCCGGCGCGGCATACGATAATGTGCCGTCCAATTCAGCCGGGGCGGTGTGTTTTAGCTGCCACATCAAGCCGAGGTCAATCAGCTTGGCCCGCCATCCGCCGTTATCCGGTTCAAGATACACGTTACGGGGGGTAATATCGCCGTGCATCAAGCCCCGGTCATGAATCGCCTGTAGACCCTTGCAAATATCAATGGCGATGTCGAGCAGGTTTTCAATGGACGGATTCGCCACTGCCCGCCGCCAATCCGCCAAACTTTGCCCGCCGAGCCATTCCATTGCCAGATAATCAAGGCCGGAGGTGGTGTCGGTATCTACCTCATAGACGCGGACAATGTAGGGGTTTTCCATCTGGGCCAATGCAGCGGCTTCGGTGCGGAAATGATCAACCCATTCCGAATTCTGTGTGCGGAGGGGTTTTAAGACTTTGACCGCTACTTGGCGTTCCAGTTGGTTGTCGAATGCCTGATAAACATAGGCAAACGTCCCTTCTTTGGGATGATCTTCCAATTGGTAACGGTTATTGATGATAGTGTTGCCGAGCAAACCGGGGTCGGGGGTTATAAGTGTCATGAAACCCTCTAGTTTGAAAAAACGGAATAACATTATTGTATATTGTAATTAAATTCCGTGCTTTGCCCACGTCATTTGTCAGGCAATTGTCCACCAAAGGTTATTTTTTGGATAGTAAGCCGAGGAATAGAATCTCCCGGCAATTAGAAAAATGCCCACTAGAGGGGGATAGGTCAGGCATATTCGTAGAATCCCCGTCCAGTACGTTCTCCCCAATGCCCGGCAAAAACCAATTGACGCAAAATGGGGGCGGGCCGATAACGATCTTCCCCATGGGTTTCGCAGAGGGCTTCTAAAATACCCAATACTTGATCGAGGCCAATCTTGTCTGCCCATTCCAACGGGCCAAACGGATAATTCGTGCCCAGTTTCATGGCGGCATCAATATCGGCGGCGCTGGCAACCCCTTCCATTAGGGCATAGGCGGCATTGTTGATGAGGCTTGCCACCACACGCGGCAATACTCCCCCTACACAATCCTTGATGACGACGGGTTCTTTGCCGAGGCTGGTGAAGAATTGCTCTGCGGCTTCAAGTGCGCCAGAATTTGAGTGGATTCCTGTTGTTAGCTCTATGACGCCACCTTCACGGATGGGAGGCAATGCAGCCCAACCTATACGGTTTCTTTCGGCATTGGCATAACTTCTATCTCGTGCAAATTTGGCGAAATAATCAGATAACCATCCATCAAACTCAGCCACAGTCTGATTTAGGAATGTGGTCAGGATGATAAAATCAGGCGAAAGTCGAAAGTCTTGCTTAAACAAATCCATAAAATACGCATTTTTGAGCATGACTGGGCCAATAAAGGCTTCAATAATAAAGTCAATCGGTTCAGAATATGTCTTTAGTTCCTCGAAAAACAGGGTGAAATCCCAAGAGGGGTTGTCAAGCGGAACTTTACCATGCGTAAACATGAGATTCGATATGACCCGATGACCTTTTTGAGACGCTAATTCTGCGATCTCATATGCCAGTGGCCCGTCACCAATTATCAAAACATTGCTCATTTATTTTTCACCCTCGCCGTATTCATACCACCCCTGTCCGGTTTTGCGACCCAAGCGCCCACTCTCGACCATGCGCTGCTGCAATAGGCTCGGACGATAGCGCGGCTCATGGAAATAGGCTTCGTACACCGACACCGACGCGGCAAAATTGACATCCAGCCCGATTAAGTCCATCAATTCAAACGGCCCCATATTAAATCCGCCCCCCTCTCGAATTAAACGGTCAATCGTGGCATGATCCGCGACCCCTTCTTCCAACAATCGAAGCGCCTCCAAATAAAACGGACGGGCCACGCGATTGACGATGAAGCCGGGGACATCTTTGGTCACGACGGGTGTTTTGCCAAGCCGTTTTGCCATTTCGACGGTGGTTTGAATGGCCTTTTCATCGCTAATGGCCCCTCCGATGACTTCGACCAGTTTCATCAAGGGCACGGGGTTAAAAAAGTGCATCCCGACGACCCGCCCCGGATGTTTGGTCACGCTGGCGATCTGAGTTACGCTCAACGTGCTGGTGTTGGTTGCCAAAATGATTTCGGGAGGGGTAATCGTATCCAATTCTTGATAAAGGCTCTGTTTTAAATCCAATTTTTCCGGCACGGCCTCAATAATAAAATCACACCCTGCCATATTGGGTAAATGGGTCGTGGTGATGATGCGCTCAATGGCGCTGTCGGCTTCCTCGCGGGTTATTTTGCCTTTTTCGGCGGCCCGATTAATAAAGCCGCTAATCTTGCCAAAGGCTTTCTGCAAAATCTCAGTATTGATGTCATACAGCAGCACATCATAGCCACTTTGCGCTGCAATTTGCGCGATTCCCCCGCCCATTGTGCCGGAGCCAAGCACGCCGATTTTCTTGATACGCTCAATTGTCATAAATCATTCACCTCGATACTGGGGTGGTCGTTTTTCAAGAAATGCGGTCAAGCCTTCGTGATGATCGGCGGTGCGGCCTGCCATATCCTGCAAATCGGCCTCATATTCAAGGCTTTCTTCAAGGCTATGGGTCGCGGCAAATTCAAGTCCGCGCTTGATATAGCCAATGGATTTGGTTGGGGCGTTGGCTAATGTTTGGGCCAATTCGTGAACCGTCGGCATGAGTTGGTCATCCGGTACGACTTGGTGGATCATGCCCATTTCCAATGCCTCGTGTGCCGATACCTTGCGTCCGGTGAGCATCAATTCTAATGCACGGGTTTGCCCAATCAAGCGCGGCAATAACCATGTCGCCCCGCTGTCGGGCACCAGCCCAACTTTGACAAACGCCTGTACAAAAATGGCACTTTCGGCGGCAATCCGTAGATCACAGGCCAGTGCGATAGACATGCCTGCTCCGGCGGCTGGCCCATTAATCGCCCCGATAATCGGCTTGGGTAGTCGGCGCATCCGCAGAATGACGAGGTTATACGTCTCGCGTAGGTGCTTGCCATAGCCATAATCGCCCGTTTCGCCGCCCCGTTCCTTAGCCGCGCCCAAATCTTGACCGGGGCAAAATCCACGACCCGCTCCCGTTAGAATCACCACACGCACGGCGGGGTCGCGTTCGGCTTGTTTGAGCGTCTCAAGTAGGCCTTCTAACATGGGGTCAGTCATGGCGTTGAGTTTTTCGGGGCGATTGAGGGTGATGGTCAAAATGCCGCCCTGCTGCTCCGTCAATATAGGCGTATCCATGCCGCGTTATTGTCCTTTCCATGCCGGGGGGCGTTTGGCAAGATAAGCCGAGAAACCTTCGGCTTTGTCCTCGGTGGTGAACAGGGTGTAGAAACTACGGCGTTCAAAAACGAGACCGTCATTCAACGCCAGTTCAAATGCTTTGAGGATGGCTTCTTTGGCAAGGCGGGTGGCGATGGGTGCTTGGGCCGCGACTTTTTGGGCCAGTTCAATCGCTTTTTCGAGATACAGTTCCGGCGGGACGACCTTATTGACAAGGCCATATGACTCGGCTTCATAGGCTGATAATACCCGACCCGCCAGCACCATTTCCATTGCCAGCATTTTGCCGACAGCACGGGTCAATCGCTGTGTGCCACCCGCACCGGGCATAATCGCCAATGAGATTTCAGGTTGCCCAAATTTGGCGGTTTCGCTGGCGACAATCATGTCACAGGCCATCGCCAATTCATTACCCCCACCCAAACACCATCCACTGACGGCGGCAATTAGTGGCTTGGGATAGGTGCGGATGTAGTCCCACTGTTGCATCCGTTGTTCGCCATAATCCAGCATATCCACCGCCGACTTGTCTTGCATTTCGCTAATGTCCGACCCGGCGGCAAATGCCTTTTCGCTGCCGGTGAGAATGATGACACGAATCGTATCATCAGCGGCAAATTCGATGAGGGCGGCATGGAGTTCATCAAAGGTCGCTTGATTTAAGGCGTTCAGTTGTTTGGGACGGTTCAGACGGATGAGACCCACCAAGTCAGCAGGACGTTCGATGAGAATGTTTTCGGTCACTTCAGCAAATCCTCAAGTTCTTGTAGGAATAGTTCTTTTCTCACTTGGAAAAAAGCCAAATTGACTCGGATGCCTTTTAGCGCCTCAGCAGAGAAATCCTCTCTTCCGAAAGCCGCTATCCATTTTACAGGGCGTAAATCGTAATACTCGTTAGGTTGATTTTTGTGGAATTCGTAATCTCCAACGATTTCACCAACATAGATTTTTCGCTCTAGCCATGTTGGAGGATAGATAACGAGATCACCAACTTTGGCTCGATGGACAAAGCTATATATCATGGATACAAACGTATTGGTAGACGCTGCTGGTGAGAACCAATGTTTCTTGTTCCATTTACTTCGGAAAGACTCCAAATGCGGCTCGATAGTTCTTAGATCTCCTAAATTGGAGAAGCCGAGGCCAATGCGCTGTTGGGTAAGGAACATCTGGTAAGTTTCTTGGTCGCGCCTTGGATAGATACACCAAACCGGAGGAAGGTTGACTTGGCTTCTGGACGTGGGAGCACTATCCTCGCTTTGGTCGGCTTCACTATTCTGTATTGATTCAAGCTCGCTCTCTTGCTCAAATGGCGAGAGTTCCTCGACTTCGACAGTAGCTCCTGTTCGGCTTTCTCTAGGAACAGCTCTCATTTTTGAAATCAGTGTAAATAGCGGAGCAGGCGCAGAGTAATCTAGCCGAATAGCTTCAAGTTTAACTAGATATATCTCATAGCCGACTTTATTTAGCGCCATAATTGCCGTCTCATGTTCAGGCCGTATCTCAGGGGTAATCCAGACAGCAGTATTGGCATCTAAATTTGTTAAGTAGACCAGTATTTGGCCCAGATGTTTGTGATCGCTTCTCTCTAGCTGATTTTCAATGATTACGCGATTTCCATGTATATCTCGACATACTAAATCGGCTCGAAAATTCCCGACCTGTTTTTCTCTTTCTTCCACAATAAGTGGCGATAGCCCGATTCTTTCAGCGAGTGTGTCAATATTTTCTGCCAACCATTGTGTAAAATCGAGTGCTTCATGCTTAAATGCTTCACGAACGGGTACAAACTGGATGCGGCTTATACTTTTCGATTGTTTCATAGTGCCTTAAATTGCTCAAAGGGTTGGTTACAAGCATTACAATAATAGATCATGCGGCAGGCGGTTGGCCCAAAACTGTTGCGAAGTGAGGTATTGGTCGAGCCGCAATATGGACAGGTCGCCACCTCTAATAGCATCACAGTTAAATCGCCACGATGAATGGGTGGGGGGGCAAGGCCAAATTCACGCAGTTTCGCCCGTGCCGACTCGGTAATCCAATCGGTTGACCATGCCGGGTTGAAGGTCGTTTTGATTTCGACATTCGCATAGCCAAGTATAGACAATCGCTGCACAATATCGGCTTTCATGATATGGAGAGCGGGACAACCGGAAAAGGTCGGGGTAATGGTGATGATTACACGTGTGTCATCAACAGTTACATTCCGTACAATGCCCATTTCTACCAGCGACACCACCGGGATTTCGGGGTCTTTGACCTCATCCAGTGCCTGCCAGATTTCTTGGACGGCTTTGCTCATCATCGTGGCTTATTCCATCTACCATTTCGCCATTGGGTCAAGACGCGCTACCTGTTGTAAATTACTCAACAAATCGTTGAGATGTTCGGTGTGCTCATGTCGGTAAATTACATCATTCGGCCCGACAAAATTTGAACCCCGGGGTGGGATGAGGTTTGCTTCAACTAAAAACGGCACGATTAGTTCAAGGGTGTGAACCATTAACTCTGTTTGGAAGGGTACCATATTAGCCTGGAAGAGTAATGTATCGGCTAGGCTTGGCGAGAAAAGTTGTTCATAGTAACGCATTAGCTCATTTAGAGCCGTTTGCATCCGGCGGTGGCTTTCATCCGTCCCCAACCCCAAACGACGTACCCATGCCTGCGTATGGCGCAGATGGTAAATTTCTTCGGTACGGATTTTGGCAGCGGCTTCGGCAAGCGGGGCATAGCTGCTTTGGGCTAATTTTTCGAGTCGTACCATTTCAAACTGGTCGAAAAGATATTGGCGCAGCATGGTAAAGGCCCAATCTCCTTTCGGAAGTTCGACCATTTGGGTGTTTCGGTAATCGGGAGCGCCCCGAAAATAGACCATGCGATTGGCAAAAATGTCGCGTTCCTCACGGGATAAATCTGCCGCCAATTCGTACCATACAATGGCGTGACCAATTTCATCCAGCGCAATGTTGGCAAAGGCGATGTCTTCTTCCAGAATGGGGGCGTGCCCACACCATTCCGAATTGCGATGCCCCAGAATCAACTCATCATCCGCCATCGCCAGCAAATAATCTATAAGGGCCTGTTTCAATTCGGCGTTCATTCGGCCTCCTGTTTCTGGTCACGCATCAATTTTCGCAGCACCGACAGCGCGTGGAAATTGGCCTGATCGCGGAAATCCTTGGTCGCTGCCGGAGAAAACATCGCTGCAATGTCGTCGGGGGTGGATTTCAAAACGACCTTGACTGGAAACACCCACCACACAAGGCCCTGTGTTTTGGGGTATTTTTGTAGGGCCATTTTCAGTGCGTGGGGTGGATTTTCGGCCTCGACTTCGCCGATATGCGAAAACTGAGCCTTTTGGGTCAGCTTGGCAAACACATAATAGGCTTCGGTGCGGTCGCTAGTCGCTTGGATATTGTCAAGCCAATCAGGATTTAGGGCCAATTCCTCTTGAGTGCGGGCAAAAATCAGGTCGGCACGCACCACCCATAAACTGACACAATCCGGTCGGCGGACAAACACATCCCGCGCATTGAGCAGGGCCATTTCCGCATCCGAAGCATGAACTGTTCCGGCGTGCTGATGGGGTTTGTCTTCGCGTTCCTGATGCAGCACCATATAGCGAGGCCATTGGGTATCAGAAGCATGGGTATCACTCATGATTGATGTTTCTCCGCATAGGCCACCATCGCTTCGCGCACCCATAATCCATCTTCGTGGGCTTGGCGACGAGCCGCCATGCGTTCGGCGTTACATGGGCCATTGCCTTTGACCACATTCCAAAACTCATCCCAATTGATCTCGCCAAAATGCCAATGTCCGTTGGTTTCGTCATAATACAAATCGGGGTCAGGGATGGTCAGGCCGAGAGCCATTAATTCAGGGGCGGTCTGGTCAACAAAGGTTTGGCGGAGTTCGTCATTGGTCTTGGTTTTGATACCCCAACGAATCAGCACGGCGCTGTTGGGCGAATCGGTATCATGGGGGCCAAACATCATCAGCGTGGGCCACCACCAACGATTAATCGAATCTTGCATCATGGCTTTTTGTTCGGGTGTGCCCAGCGCAAGGGTAATTACAATATCCTGCCCCTGGCGGCGGTGAAAATTTTCCTCGGCACAAATCCGCACCATTGCCCGCGCATACGGGCCATAGGAACATTTTGCCAACATCGTCTGATTCAGAATCGCCGCGCCATCTACCAGCCAACCAATCGCCCCCATATCGGCCCATGACAGAGTGGGATAATTAAAAATGCTGGAATATTTGGCTTTGCCCGATAGTAGCGCGTCCAACATTTCTTCACGGGTCGCGCCAAGCGTTTCGGCGGCATGATACAAATACTGACCATGCCCCGCTTCATCTTGCACTTTGGCGATCAAAATCAACTTGCGGCGCAGATTAGGAGCGCGGGTGATAAATGCACCTTCGGGGAGCATCCCGACTACTTCGCTGTGGGCATGTTGGGAAATCATGCGAATCAATTGGCGACGATATTCGTCTGGCATCCAATCCCCCGGCTCGATTTTTTCCCCACGTGCGATGCGGCCTTCAAATTCGGCTAGTTTTTCTTCATCAGTACGAATATCTTCAATCGGTTCTACCGTTGCGCCGTACATGGCTACCTCCCAATTCTTCTATGATCCATCGGTTGCATCGGGAATATCACCGCCTAACCACTCCGGCGCGTCATCTTCGGCCCAACGGCGGCGGATTTCCTCATAATCAGGTTGGCGTTTTTCGGCAAAGGCCTGCACCCCTTCCCATGTTTCGGGGCTGGTATTGTGAATCGCCAGCCAATCGCGCCCATGCCCGATGGTCAGATGCCAGCTTAGATCGCGCCAGAAATTCAGCTGCTGCTTGGTATAGCGGGTTTTTTCGGGGAATTTTGCCAATAGCTTGCTGACGATTTCATCTACTTTGGCGTCCAGTTCAGCACGCGGCACAACCCAATTGACCAAACCCCATTCACAGGCTTTGTGGGCGGGGATTTCTTCATTCAGTAGCAAAATTTCACGGGCGCGGCGTTCTCCCACTACCAGCGGCAAAAATTGAGTTGCCCCCGCCAGCGCGACACTGCCATGACTGGTGCCCACCTGTCGGATGTAAATATCATCGGCGGCAACGGCTAGATCACAACTTAGATTAAATTCATTACCCCCGCCGACCACAATCCCATTCAGGCGGGCGAGGGTGGGCTTGCCGAGATTACGCAGCCGTTCATGCACCTCGATAAATTCGCCCATCCATTTGTAATAATCGCGGGGGCGCTGAATAAACTGCTTCTGCTCATTTAGATCGGCCCCGGTGCAAAAAGCCCGTTCACCAGCCCCGGTCAGCACAAGGACGCCAATTCCGTCATCCCACGCGGCATCTTTGAGCGCGATATTCAATTCACTGAGGATGCCATAATTGACGGCATTGAGGACTTTTGGACGATTAAAAGTGATGGTGGCACGGCGGTCACGCTTTTCATAGAGGATATTTTCAAACTGAAAAGAGTCGGCGGCTTTGCCAACAAAGGTACGGTCACTCATTTGCGAAACTATAATCCCCTCTAGCTTATGGGTTGCCAAAAATTAAATACACTACCCACTATTCAAACATATTATAGCGTGTCTGGTCAACTTTCCTTAAAAACAAAAAGTGAGACTTTCCTAATGCAAGGAAACGCCTCACTTCCCATCATGCACCTTTGCGGTTAATTCAAATTCTCAAAAATTCCCGCTGCGCCTTGACCGCCACCGATGCACATCGTCACCATGCCATATTTTGAGCCGCGCCGTTTCATCTCATTCATAAGCTGCACGGTCAATTTTGCCCCGGTACAGCCGAGGGGATGCCCCAACGCAATCGCCCCGCCGTTGACATTAATCTTGGACGGGTCAAGAAGTTCCAGATGGCGGATGATCGCCAGCGATTGGGCGGCAAAGGCCTCGTTCAGTTCGATTAGGTCAAGGTCGTCTTGATGAATACCTGTTCGTTTAAGCACTTTCGGGATGGCTTCAATCGGCCCAATACCCATCACTTCAGGCCGCACCCCCGCCACGCTAAACCCCATAAATCGTGCCAGTGGGGTTAGTCCCAATTGGGCGGCTTTGCTGGCCTCCATGAGGATGACCGCCGCCGCGCCATCACTGAGAGGGCTAGAATTGCCAGCCGTGACCCGTCCCCCTTCTTTAAAGGCGGGGGGTAACTTCGCTAAGCCCTGTAGGGTGGTATCGCGGCGCAGGTGTTCATCATCTTTCAGCACTTTGGTGATAATCTGGGGGCGACCATCTTTGCCAATGACCGTTTCCTCAAATTCAAACGGCACGATCTCTTGGGCCGAGTATCCAGCATCCAGCGCTCGGGCGGCTTTTTGATGGCTCTGCACGGCGAATTCGTCCATATCTTCACGGCGGACCTGAAACTCATCCGCCACATTTTCCGCTGTCAGCCCCATGTTGATATACGTCCCCGGCTCATGTTCCGCCAGATAGGGATTGGGGCTGCGACGAGTGCCGCCGCGTACAATCAACGACATGGATTCCGCCCCGCCTGCGATAATTACGTCCGCGCCATTGGCAATAATGCGCTCGGCGGATTGGGCAATGGTTTGCAGGCCGCTGGCACAAAACCGATTAACCGTCAGCCCTGCCACATGCACGGGTAAGCCTGCCCGCAGCGCGATAATCCGGGCAAAATTCAACCCCTGCACACTTTCGGGATAGGCACAGCCGATTACCACATCATCCACCTCGGCGGGGTCGAGTTTGCCATTGGTCTGGCGCAGCAAATCGGCAATAACGGTAGCAGCCATGTCATCGGGACGGGCCGTTTTGGAGACCCCCCGGTGTGATTTGCCGACAGCAGTCCGCGCTCCGGCAACGATTACAGCTTCACGCATGTTGGTTGTTTGACACCTTTCAATTCAGCTACGTAGTAAATCAATGAAACTAATTGAGTAAGTTACATCTTCCACCCATTGAATACATTCAGTTGAATTCAAGCGGATAGCCTCATTCACTAAATGAACTGCCTCAAGTGGTATCCATGAGATAAGATACGGCCAATCCCGTTTTTTTTCTTCTTTTTCGACTCCAACATATATCCATGTGTCCCAAGGAGGAACATCCCAGCCGTCTATAAAATCATCTGATTCAACCGATGATGTGCCCTCTTTTCCGGACATGTTCATATCAAATAGCAGTAGTTTCCCCCCTTGAAGGCTGTCATTTATATTATCGATGGGTTGGCCCACAAACGCTTTAGCCCGTTTTTCGAAGACGATTTTTGCGAATTGTTCAACTTCAGCGTATTCGTAGGGATCAATATCCTCGGTTGAGTACTTGGGCGGTGTCCTCAAGCAATTTTCCAAGTCATCCATCGAAAAACGTGGCACACACCATTCAATGGTTTCAGCTAATCGCTTTTTGAATAATGCAAGGTCGAAATCCGACATTGTAATTACTCCCCGATGTTGAAAGCGGCCTTCTGTTCTTCGGATAATGGGCGGGTGCGACAACAAGACTCGGCATCGGCAATCGCGGCGTCCACATTGGGCCATGCCTGCCACACCAAAATCGTGCCACTCCGTCCGGCAGTCATAATTTTCGTACCTGTGCTGTTAAACCCGGCCTCACTGATGCCATCCGTATCAGTCAAACGTAGCACCTCCACGCCGGATGGGAAATCCCACAACCGTGCTGTGCCATCTGCCCCCCATGTGAGTAGACGCAGCACATCGCCATTTTGATACCAATCCAGCCCCAAGACCGAATCGTTATGGGCATTGGTTTGCCATATCAATTCACCTGCCATATTCCAAACAAACACGGCTTCCCCTACAGGTGCGGCGATGTATTGTTCATCCGGGCTAAAACGCACACTGCGGGCCGGAAATTCTTGATTTTCGGTCAGGAACAGCAGCACCTCCCCTGTTTTGGCATCCCACAGCCGCACATCGCCATTAAAGCCGCCGCTGAGTAAGCGTGTCCCGTCGGCGCTCCATTGCAAACGCACAGGTTGGCGGTCATCAGTGGACATGGACAGTATTGGGGCGATGAGTTCCCCGTTGGCTTGCGACAAATCCCACAGATAAATCATGCTGTCGGCGCCAGCGGTGGCAAGGATTGTGCCATACACCTGTGCATCATTCACCGGGGCGGTGTGGCCTTCCAAGCCAACAATCCGCTGACCATCCTCAGGATTGATGAGGAAAGTTTCGCCAGTGGTGCGGGTAATCAATAAACCCTCATTCAACCAAAGCGCGTTGAAGATTGGGCCGGGGATATCCAACAGGGCGGTTTGTGTAGCTAAATCCCAAATTTGCCCGTCCCCATCCGGTACATAAGCCAGCACGCGGGTGGCGTCAGGATTCCATACGATGGTACGCGGATCGCCAGATTCATTTTCTAAAACCAGACTCGTGCCTGTATCGAGTGACCACTTACGGGCTGTGCCATCGCGCCCATTGCTGATGATGGTGTTATCGTCCAGCCACGCCGCGTTTTCGATGCGGTTGGTGTGACCCGCCAGCACAAAATCAATGCCACGCCCCTGTAGAATGTCGTTGGCATCATAGACCTGCCAAATGCGTAGTGACCCATCTTGGCTGTAGCTTTGCAACCGCTGATTATCTAGCCAGCGCAGTCCCACCAGTCGGCTTTGATGCCCCAACAGCGTATTGATTTGCCGTCCGGTGCTGGCATCCCAAATCCGGATTTGTAAATCGGCATTACCTGTGGCGAATGTATTTTCATCGCGCCAAGCCGCCGCCTGAATCACACTGGATAAATCACGCAGAGCCGTTACCAAAGCCGCCGACCCCACATCCCAGATTTCACCTGTGCCGTCATTCAAGGCCAGCAAAATTTTGCTGCCATCCGGTGAGGCGTAGACTGTGTTGATAGCGATCGTGCCACTTCCCAACGTAGCAACGGCTTCCCCAGACGTATTCCACAGCCGCGCTGTGCCATCTTCACCCCATGTAATCAGGTGGGTGTTATCCAAAAAGCGTACCCCGACGATATTCCCCATATGACCCATTAGTGCCACCGGGTCAGCGTTGGGTTGCCACACTTGGGCGGTGAAATCGGCGGAGACAGTTACAAATGCCTGACTATCGGGCGACCACGCGGCGGCGTTAATTGTATTGGTGTGGACGGCGTTGTTTGCGATTACCACTTCATTCGATTGGCTGTCCCAGATTATCACGGTGCTGGGGGCTGCTCCCGGTGTGGTACTGTCCCATGCTGCCAGCCAACGACCGTCCGGCGACCATTTGGCGGTGTCGGCTTGGATAGGGGCATTGAATAGATGCACATCGGCGACGGTGTTGGTGGCGGGTGTCCAGATGAACAAGAGTTGACCGACACAAATGGCGACTACTTCCGCATTGGGCTGCCATGTCGCACACAAAACTTGCTGATGGGCGGTATAGGTGTTGGTGAGTGCGCCATCTTGCCAGACACGCACGGTTTGGTCGTCATAACTCAGCAGTTGATGATTTGTCCCCCATTCGACTCCCAGTACGGTGCGGGTATGGTCGGTAAGCGGGATGACCAAATCACCGTCGAGACTATCATTCACAAGGATGAGAGTGCTGCCACCCACCGCCATCTGCCCCTCATCAAAGGCCACTTCCCGAATCGAACCATCAAAGGCTTGCAGATAAGCCCGTTCCATGCTGGATTGCAGGGCGCGGGTCAAGGCAAATTCGGCTTGAGGCACATAGGGGCGGGGTGTCGAAATACTGGGTAGCGCTCGCAGGGAAAGATTGAGGGCCGCCACTGGGTCAACCGCCAATTGCTGCAAAGATAAATTGGAGAGCAGGCGCGATTCATTGGCAAGGGCTTGGTCACGCTCAACCTGTGTTTCGGCTTGGGCCGTCGCACGTAAATTCGACTCTGAGACGGCGCGACGCTCATTCGATTTGGCCTGTGCTTCATTGTCTTGGGCGACACTGCGCTGATTGAAAGCAAAAATCGCTAAAATCAAGGTGATGACAGCCGCGATACTTGCCCCGGTCAATAATAGCCGCAGGCGATCCCGACCTTGTTTGATGAGGGCCAATTCGCGTTCTTGGCGGGCTTTTTCGGCCTCAATTTGACGCTGGCGCTCAACTACGCTGGACTGAATATATTCGGTTTCCTGCTGCGTCAGGGCGAGGCGTCCACTGTTGGCGAGGGCCTCAAATTGCTGTAAGCGCACTCCGTTAGCAAGGAAGCTAGGGTCTTTTTTCTGATTCAACCATTCTTCGGTGGCGCTGGTCAAACGGCGCTGCATCCGCAAATCTTCGCGGCTATCATCCAGCCATTCGCGCAACCGCCGCCATTGCCGGATCAGGGCTTCGTGGGCGACCTCAACCGTAGGTTCGCGGGTCTGCGGGTCATTGTCGAAAGTGAATAAGCGGAACTTACCAAATTTATCTAGCACACGGCGTACCAATTCCGCATTGCCCGACATCGAAATCATCTCGGCCCAACGCGCCCGACGCCGTGTATCTTCTGTACCTTCGCCCAATGTGACGAGGCGCATAAACAATTGGCGTGTGGCTTGCCGTTCATCTTCCGCCATATCCACAAACAGGTCTTCGGCGCGGCGGGCCAACGCTCCCAAAGCACCCCCACTGGAATGATAGGCGTCGAGCGTTAGATTTTTGCCTTCGCGCCGTTCAAAAACTTCGGTCAGCGCATATTGCAGCAGGGGTAGTGCACCCGGTTCTTCACGTACATCCGCGATAATGCCCGCGATCAATGCTCCTTCAACGTTCATACCCACCCGTTCAGCCGGGCCAGCAATCGCCCGTTCCAGTTCTTCCGCCGAAAGGGGCAGCACAACTTCGGTACGCTCGCGCACCAATCCGCCAAATTCGGGATAGAGCAGAGGGCGATCATAAAAGTCGGCCCGCAAGGTGATGATGACGCGGAAGGGTACATTGGAGGCGCTAGTGGCAATCCTCAAACTATCTAGAAAATGGGCACGCTCGGCTTCTTTTTCAACCTGTGTAAAAACTTCCTCAAACTGGTCAATCACCAGTAGGAAATCGCAGTTGGGGTAATCCGGTAATATTTCCGGCAATAGTTCAAGCAGCCCATTGGGAGTGGCTCGCAGGCGTTGACTCATATCGTTTGGCGGTTGCGATGCGATGCACAATAATGCGGTTTCGAGTTCACTGATGGGGTCAGCACCGGGAGTCATTTCTGCGACGAACCAACGATTTGAACCCGAAATTGCATTTTTACGCAGGGCAGGCAGCATCCCGGCTTTGACCACACTGGATTTGCCACTACCACTTGGCCCGACCACCGCCAGAAAATGCGCTAATGGGTGCTTTTCATTGAGACGGTGAAGCAGATGCTGGATCAGGATTTCTCGCCCAAAGAAGTCATCCGCATCGGCTTCTTGGAATGCCCGTAAGCCTTTATAGGGATTGCTAATTTCCAGTGGGATGGTGAGGCCGAGCATTTCCCCCGTGATCTGGAGTCGGGTGGTCGCATCACCGATTGAAAAAAGGATTTCCTCACTGTTATCCACATCAATCCATGTACCCATCTCGGTAGTACGTGTTTTTTCCCCGATGGCACGGCGAAATTCTTTGGCAAAACCGAGTGCATCAAGGTAACGATCCATTGGGTCTTTGGCGGTGGCTTTTTGTAACACACGATTGAGGTCACCGGGTAAATCGGCCTTGAGTTCACGTAATTCTGGCAGGGGTTGCCCAAGCTGTTTGAAAATCAAATCCGAGGCGGTCGCTCCCGCAAATGGTTGTTCACCCGTCAATACCTCATACATCACCATCCCCAACCCATAAATATCGGTTTGGGGGGTAATCGCGCCACTGCGAATTTGTTCAGGCGACATATAGGCGGGTGAGCCAATAACGCCTGTGTCGTCGCGGCCATCATCTCCGCCGAGGTCTTTGGCAATCCCGAAATCCGTTAGATATGCATTGCCATCTTCGTCCAATAAAATATTGGCGGGTTTGAGGTCACGGTGGATGACATGATGCCGATGCGACACCATCAACGCCGCCGCGATTTGATCCAACAAATGGGCCGCTTCTTCTGGGGGCCATGCACCATATTTTTTGATGTGCCCTTGCAGGCTGCCCCCCCGCAACCAGCGCATAATCAGATAGGCACCGCTGGGGTCGCGCCAATAGTCATAGAGTGGAACGATATGCAGATGTTCCAAACGGGCCACAAGTTGGGCCTCAGATTCAAAACGACGGATAAAATCGGGTTGGCTGGCATAGTTGGGTAGGATAATTTTGATGGCGACTTCACGGTCAACGATCGCTTGATGTGCGCGATAGACCGCCCCAAAACCACCAGCACCGATCATTTCATGTAATTCGTAGCCTTTGATAAGCTGACCACTTAGGTCTTCCATTCGTACCTCACCATAAAGTCGCATAAGTTGATGTTTTTAAGTATACAGGCTTAGGTCGTTTCTAGTGAATTTGCGTCCATGAATCATGGTTTGAATTTTTTCACAATAAATTCAGATAGAATTCAGGATGGCATACTTTGTTTCTGTTGAGATTGTTTTATACTGGGAATATGGTCAATTAATTGGGGGAAAGATGGCGAATTAACACTTTTCCGGGCGATAGGAGAAAGCGTGACTCCATGAGCGAGTATTCTACAGCAGATAAACATACACTACTCTATCCGGGGAAGGCAGATACCCTTACCAGCCGCAACATTGTGGACGCATATCGCTCGGCTTTTTTCTCTGTACATGGGCAAAACCCACCGGATTGTTATCATTTAGTTGGGCGCATGTTTGTCATTGATGGATTGGAACGTGAGCGTGGTTGGGTATTGCTCGAAATCGAACGTCTGCGTCAAGAAGCCATCACCGCAACGATAGACAAAAACGCGACATCTGGTTCGCGGGGGCGAATACTCCAGATGATCCGCAAACTTTCTAGAATTTAAGCAAGCTGGTTTAGCGAATAGGGAAAATGGAGACGCGCTCAATTGGGCGCGTTTTCGTTTTATAATTATTCTGTGGTAGGTATTTCGAATTTCATTCATTTTGTGAAATGCGGAATTAGATTAAAAGAATTTCGTGAATTGTCGGATGCGGAATAGTTGCTATAATGGTTCTGGTGCGAACGCCTTAAAAAATAAAAATTTCACAATCAACCGTATCCATGAGAAGCGGGTAGATTATTCTGACCCGCTATGATAGTTTTTTGGGAGAGATTGAATGACCAATCATGCACCGGCAGACATCACAGCTTTTGTGACTGCCAGTGGTACACGCCCCTCTGATTCCCTCTCCGCCGACACCCTCTGCGATATGTATTGGATGATGTTGCTCAGTCGTCGCTTGGATGAACGGGCGTGGATTTTGCACCGTCAAGGCCGCATTGCTTTCCATATTTCCGGCATGGGCCACGAAGCCTGTCAGGTGGGGGCGGGGTTTGCCATCAATCGGGGTGTGGATTATGTCCATCCCTACTACCGTGACCTCGCGTTGGTGCTGACGGTTGGTTTTACACCGGAAGGTTTTATGCTCAGTTTGCTGGGCAAGGCAGGCGAACCCAGTTCTGGTGGACGCCAAATGCCCAGTCATTTCAGTGCGAAATGGCTTAATATCCTGTCGCATTCCTCCCCTGTCGCCACACAGGTGCCGCAAGCTGCTGGATTAGCCTTTGCCATTCAATATAAGATTGCACACGGCCTGCAAGACCCGCAGGACGATACCCAACCCCGTCTTGCCCTGACCTGCCTCGGTGAAGGCTCAACCAGTCAAGGCGAGTGGCATGAGGGCATGAATTGGGCGGGGGTACATAAACTACCCTTTATTTGCCTTGTGCAAAACAATATCTATGCCATTTCTGTGCCAATGGAGCGTCAGATGGCGGTCAGTGATGTGGCCGACCGGGCCGCTGCCTATGGCGTTGAGGGGTTAGTGGTGGACGGTAATGACATTTTGGCATGTTATGACGTCATGGCCTATGCGCGTGATAAAGCCTATGCTGGTGATGGTGCAACCCTGATTGAGGCCAAAACTTATCGCCCTGTACCGCACTCCTCCGACGACGATGACCGCAGCTATCGCACCCGGGACGAGGTGGAGCAGTGGAAAAAGAAAGACCCCATCTCGCGTTTCCAAAAAGTATTGCTTGAGCGAGAGGTGTTGACCCAGAATGCGATTAACGATCTTGAGGCCAAAGCTAAATCTGTTGTGGATACGGCTCAACGTGCCGCTGAGGATGCGCCTTACCCTGAAGTAGAACCGAATCTTGACCCGCGCAGTGTCTATGCACCGAATTAAACGGATGGGAGAGACCTTGTTTGATGCGTAACATGACCTTGATTGATGCCATCCGTGAGGCGATGGACGAAGAATTGGCCCGCGATGAACGGGTCTTTATTACGGGTGAGGATGTGGGTCAGCGTGGCGGGGTATTCCGTGCGACGTTGGGGTTATTTGACAAATATGGCCCGACACGGATTATTGACAGCCCACTTGCTGAATTGAGCATCGTGGCAATCGGGATTGGTGCGGCAATGGCGGATTTACGGCCTATCTGCGAAATCCAATTTGCCGACTTTATCCACCCCGCCATGAATCAAATTATGAACGAAGCTGCCAAGATGTATTATCGCAGCAATGGCACATGGAACGTGCCCATGACCATCCGCGCTCCATATGGGGGTGGGATCGGTGGGGCGCTATATCACAGCCAAAGCCTAGAGGCATACTTTACGCATTGCCCCGGCCTCAAAGTAGTGATTCCAAGCACTCCCCATGATGCCAAAGGCTTGCTTAAGAGCGCCGTGCGTGACCCCAATCCGGTGCTGTATTTTGAACCGAAGAAGGGCTATCGGGCGATTAAAGGCGATGTGCCGGACGGCGAATATACCGTCGAAATTGGCCCGGTTAATGTCACCCATGCGGGGACAGATGTCACGGTGTACGCCTATGGTATGATGGCCCATTATTGTTTGCAGGCTGCTGACATGGTTAAACAGCAAGGCGGCATCAGCACCGAAGTGGTAGATGTGCGTACCTTACTGCCTGTTGACCGCGAAGGCATCCTAAATTCGTTTAAGAAAACCGGCAAAGCCTTGATTGTGTACGAAGATAATTTCACAATGGGCTATGGGGCGGAAATCGCGGCAGTCTTGGCCGATGATGGTTTTGAATATATGGATGGGCCGATTCGCCGCCTTGCCGGGCCGGATGTGCCGGGAGTCCCTTTTAGCCATCCTGTCCAAGAAGAATTTATGCCGTCACCACAAAAAATTGCCGATGCTATCCGTGATTTAGCCGCTTATTAGGGGAGAAATTTTAGCGATGCCAACCAATGTCATTATGCCCCAACTTGGTGAGTCGGTGGTCGAAGGAACGGTCACCCGCTGGCTGCATCAGGTCGGGGATGCCGTGCGTGAATATGAACCGCTGCTCGAAGTTAGCACGGATAAAGTGGATACCGAAGTACCTGCCCCCGCCGAAGGTGTTTTGCTTCAGGTCTATGTGCAAGAAGGCCAGACGGTACAGGCCGGGGTCTTGTTAGCCGTTATTGGCAAACCCGGTGAAGTGCCATCCGGTGCTGAATCTGGCGGTGGTGCGTCTCATACTATTCACGCTCCCCAACCCGTAATGGAAACTGCCATAGCTGCGACGGTAGCGCTCCACACCAATGGCGGCAAGGCGGAGTCGCATGATACCATGCGGATTAGCCCCGTTGTCGCACGTATGGCTGCCGAACATCAATTGGATCTGACTCAAATCAAGGGTACAGGCACAGGTGGCCGTGTCACCAAAAAAGACGTGGAAGCCTATCTCCAAAACCGAACGTCCTCCTCAACCACTGATCTGCCCCCATGGGAACAACCCGGCTCCGGTGATTTGTTTAAGCCGACGGGTGAATTTAAGCCGCAAGCCAAGCTCGGCGTCGTTACACCACCGCCTGTTGCCCCCATGCCCTCCACCCCGCCGCGCGCCATCCCAGCCGAAGCGATTCCGCAGGGTGTCCCCGGCGAATTGGTCGCCCTCAGCAACATGCGCCGTGCCATTGCCGACCATATGGTGCGCTCCAAATTGCACACCAGCCCGCATGTCACCACTGTTTTTGAGATTGATATGAGTGCGGTCATGGCCCACCGCGAAGCGCACAAGGCCGAATTTGCCAAGAGTGGTGTCAATTTGACCCTGACCGCCTATTTCCTTGCTGCAATGGTGGATGCCTGCCGTGTTATGCCGATTATCAACAGTCAATGGACTGACGAGGGTATTTATTTGCACCACATCGTCAACATTGGCATGGCGGTAGCGATTGATGATGGCTTGATTGTGCCTGTTATCAAAAACGCCGGCGAATACAATCTAATGGGTCTCGCTCGACAGGCTAACGACCTTGCCAATCGCGCCCGTAATAAGCAATTGAAACCAGACGATATTCAAGGCGGCACAATCACCATTACCAATCATGGCGTCAGCGGTAGCCTGTTCGCCACCCCGATTATCAATCAACCTCAAGCCGCGATTTTTGGGGTCGGCATTATTGAGAAACGAGTGAAGGTGATTAACGATGCGATTGCCATTCGCCCCTGTTGTTATGCCAGCCTGACCTTCGATCATCGTATTGCCGATGGCGCGACAGGCGACGGCTGGATGATGACGGTCAAGCAGCGATTGGAGAATTGGCTGTAACCAGAGGCCGATAGCTTTGAAATTGCGCGAGAGGGTAGCTTGCTTAAACAAGGCTGCCCTCTCTTTATTTGAAACAACGAAGGTGTTTTCTGCGTATAGCCGGATAAAATCACTTTCTGAGGAGCTTTCAAAATGTCCACCCGCCCGTTTACCATGCCCAAAGATATTGATAGCATGTTAGAAGTTTGGACTGTCGCCGCCAAATACCCTGACCACCCCGAATGGGATATGCAAGACGAAGAGCAAGAATCCGCGCTGGATATGCTGCGAACTGTCAAGAAGTTGTGGCCGATTTTTCGTGTACTGCTTCTCATTTCGCCCTCCATGAAGGACATGATGCTCGGTTACGTATGGGAGGAAGATGGCAAGCGCATCGGGACAGCCAATATCGGACGGCGCGGCAAAAGCGACACATGGATGGTGTCCAATGTGGCGGTGCTGCCTGACCATCGGCGCAAGGGGATTGCGCGAAAATTGGTTGAGGCGTGTCTGCAATTGGGCAAGGAACGGGGCGCAAAGAAGATTATTTTGGATGTAATTGACGGCAATCTGCCCGCCCAACAACTCTATGAAAAACTGGGCTTTGTGAACTATACTACCAGCGTCACCTTCGACTCCGAATCCCCTACCCCGCCAGCCGAAGTTGCATGGCCTTCCACCTATACCCTCTCGCCGCTGAAGGCATCCGAATGGCAACCGCGCTATCAATTGGCCCAGCGTATTACCCCGCCAATCGTGCAGGAATATGAGCCCGTCGTAGAATCGGTTTACCGCCCACCCGCCGGCGTTCAAACCCTAATGTCACTCATCAGCCGATTGACCAAAACTGTCACCCGCCGCTATCAAGTGCAGGATGATAGGGGTCATGTCATCGCGGTGGCGCGTTATGAGGTGCAAACAAAAAAAGGGGCATTGAGCAATCTTCTGGTTAATCTTGACCCGACCCACCCCCAAGTAGCCTTGCCATTGTTGACCCGCCTCGTCCGTGAGATGAACGAATTCAGGCCGGGTTGCAAAATCGAAATTCAAATTCCATCAGGGCAGGCCAGTGTGATCGAGGCTGTCGAGCAGGTAGGCTTTAAGCGCCGTTATGGGTATGTGCGGATGGGGTTGACTACTTAAGCTGGCCCATATCTTTCAATAACAGCCGCGCCGCCACCCGGCCAGACAGGGTGACCATCGGCACACCACCGCCGGGATGGGTCGTCCCGCCAGCAAAATACAGCCCTTGGACATCTGGCGCACGATTATGGGGACGACGAAACGCGGCCCACCGATTATTGGAGGATGCCCCGTAAAGCGCCCCACGCCTTGCCCCGGTCAAGCGTTCAATGTCGTGGGGGGTCAGGATGTGCTCCACTCTGATTTTCTGCCGCACATCCACGCCCAGCTCCGCCAACCGATTAAGAATCAACGTTCGATAGGGCTGGCTTTGTTTTTCCCAATCCCATGCCGACCCAAGCGCGGGTGTGTTGACCAGCACAAACCAATTTTCGCCACCCGCCGGGGCATGATCGAGGTCAGTTTTGGAGGTGATGGCGACATAAATGGTTGGCTCATCCGGTGGGACGCCGCGTTCAAAAATATCGGCAAATTCGCGCTCATAATCAGACGAAAAGAAAATATTGTGGTGCGCCAATTTGGGGTGCTGACCCTCGATTCCCAACAACAAAATGAAACCTGAACACGACGGTTCGGCGTCCAATAATTTCTGGGTGCGGCGGGGATAGGTGGGGGGGAGGAACTTATCATAGACCGTCGCCACATCCACATTCGCGATTACGGCCCGCGTTTCGATCAATGTGCCATCTGCCAATTTGACGCCATTGACTTGACCATTGGACACTTCGATGGATTTGACTGGCGTGTTGGTGCGGATTTCGACCCCCACGTCAACGGCCAATCGGCGTAGGGCGCTGGCAATACTGTAGATGCCACCCTGTGGATACCAGACCCCCTCATTCAATTCGACATGGGCGATGACATTCAGCGTGGCGGGGGCACGATAGGGGCTTGCGCCGACATAGGTGGCAAATCGGCCCAATAACTGGCGCATATGGGGCGATTTTACGAACCCATTGATAGCTTGGTGCATGGTTCGCAGGCCATCTACGCGCAAGCCATCCAGCGGCGATACTTTCAGGAAACTTTTGAGACTAGGTGGCTCGTCATAAATGAATACCGGCCCAGTGATGCGATGCAACCGTGCCGCATATTCTAAATAATCTTGATAGCCTGCCACATCCCGACTGTCGAATTGCTCAATTTGCTGGCGCATTTTGTCATTATCGCGGCTGACATCCAGCACCGGGCCATCGGGATAGAAATAGCGGGTGAGGGGTTCGACAGGCAGGAAGGTCAAATAATCGGCTAAGTTGCGCCCTGCCGCCTTAAATAAATCCTCAAAAACAGGCCGCATCGTGATAACCGATGGCCCAGTATCCCACCGGAAGTCGCCGTCGTGGATTTGGCCCATTTTGCCGCCAACCGTCGGATTCTGTTCCAAAACCAATACCCGCTGACCCACCGCTGCCAGATGAATCGCCGCGCTCAACCCGCCGATACCTGCCCCAATGATGACAATCGGGTTATTCATGAGCAATCACACGCCCTTTCCATTGTGGCCCGCCCGTCAGCCGCCATTGAATCGAATGTAAGGCGATGCGGGTCATCAGAATCACCGACAGGGGCATCAACAGGGCATCTAGCAGGCGTTGATGAGTAACTGCCGCACTTATCATTCGTGTGCCCACCCCTAACCCAACCAACACAAGAGGCCAAATGGGCCATGCTGGGCCAAGATAGACAATTGCTCCGCCGATGAGCCATAACAACGGGGCAATAAAGATCAGCCAATGAAACACCGTCGAAAACAATAGAAACAGGATGCTGTTGCCATGTCCCGCTAGGATATTTTTGGCAAAGCCGTCCCGAACCTCAGACCATCCGTCGTACATGCGGCATTGGATGACATGGTTACCATCCGCCATGACCAGTTTTAACCCTGCTGACTTAATATGTTTGGCAAGGGTCACATCCTCAACGATGTTGGCTCGCACGGCTTGGTGTCCGCCGATTTTGGCATAGGCTGAACGGCGCATAACGATACACTGCCCATTGGCGGCTGTAAAAGAAGCGAAGGGCGAGAATCGCACCATAAATTCGGGTAAATAGGCCATAATCGCCAGTGACATCAATGGCACAACCAACCGTTCACCCCATGTGAGGGTTTGCTGGGTGGGCCAGACGGTCAGCATATCCGCGCCGCTTTTTTCCAAGAGAGCCACGACCGCTGTAAGGCTGGCGGGTTGCCACTGCACATCGGCATCAGTGAAAACCAGAATTCCGTGTTGGGCGGTTTGGGCAAGTTGATGACAGGCCCAGTTTTTGCCCAACCAGCCAGAAGGTAAAGGTTGACCGGTTATCACCCGAAAACGCGGATCTTTTTGTGCCGCATGTTGGGCAATTTCGGCTGTGCCATCAGTGGAGGCATCATCTAAAAGGCATAACTCAAACGGGGGGTGATGCTGGTTGAGGTGGGCGCGAATCGTATTACAAATTACGCTGGCTTCGTTGCGGGCCGGAATCAATATCGAAATGGCGGGGGGATTTGTTGGAGAGGTAGTTCGTAGGCGCGGAAAGGTCAGTGCATTCAGTAGGCTCACACTGAAAATAACCAGCAGCGCAAACGACACGATAACCCACACGATCATAATCGCCCCCCAAGTTTCTTGAGCAAATGAGGGAGGGTAGGTCGTAAACCGGGCATTTTTCGTAAGTCGGCACGATGTTTCCATGCCGAAATCGCGACATTGGCGACCCATATCCCCAACAAAACGGGGTCGGCGTGGTTGAGGGCCAGATGTGCGCCAAGACCCAAGAACATCAGCATGACCGCCCATCCGTCAATCGAAACCAGTAAATAAGCAAAGCCAAGAAATATCCCCAAAAGGATTGGCCCTTCGCCTAAGGTGAGTCCTGCCCAAATGCCAAAAGTCAAAGCCACTGCTTTGCCCCCGCGAAATTTCAAAAAAGGGCTGAAGGCATGGCCCAAAACGGGTGCGATCCCAATTGGAATCATGCGCCAATTATCAATGTCCGCGATCCAATAGGCTAAACCAATAGGTAAGGCGGCCTTGAAAAAATCTAGTAGGATGGCGATGACGCCCCATTTGACGCCGCCCGCACGAATGACATTGGTTGCTCCGGGGTTGTGGTCGCCATAGGTTCGGATATCTTTGTCGAGCGCCAAAGATCCAATCAGCACCGAAAACGGAATCGCGCCGCTAAAAAAGGCGAGCGTGAACCAGAGAGCAAGTTCTACCAACGACCTAACTCCCGTGACCATGCCAACAGAACGAAAATGCCCATACCCAAAAACCCAACAAAGGCCGGGGCGGGTTGTCCCCAAAAAAAGCCTAACCCGATGGCTTGGAACAACCATGTTAGGGTATAGATAGCCAGCAGACGGCGGCGGGGTAAGGATTGAACCAGTGGGCTTACCAGCAATGTCAACAGGGTCGCGGTCAACCACCAGCCGAAAAAGTTGATCAGCGGGATGCCAAAATACACGCCGCGATGCTCCCACACCCACAATTCGCGGTCAACCATTTGTGGGTCAAGGTATAAATCCCATGCGGTGAAGACTAATCCCGCTAGTGCCGCAAATATAAGACGATTGACACGATGGGGCAGAATGGCTTCAACGGTTGCCCATGCGGAGGGTAGCATCATCAGCCATGCCAGCGGGATGAGGAGGGGAACATTGGCAATTTGTGGCTGCAATAAATCCGTGTAATGATAGGCCCCAAAAGGAAAACCGATGGCGACACCTAAGGCCTCGGCTGACCATGCCCCAATCATCACCATCGCGCCCACCTGCGCCAATTGCCCCCATGTCCAAACACACAACAAGGCTGTTAAGGAAACGATGGCTTGGGCGATAACACCTAAAGTCGCCATCAATGGAAACGTATCATCACCTGCAACCCAGCCTGCGATGGGGGTGGCGGTTAGGGTCAGTAACCAGACCACAAGGGTAATGGGCCACAGCCGAACGGCCCATGTTTTCTCGTGTTTGGTCATTGAAAACACCGTGCGTAGATAGGTCAGGATTTGGCTATTGGTCATGGACACTCGTCAATTGTGGTTCGATTCGGTGGCGGATGAGCGACAGCCATTGACGGGCACGTGGTTGGCTTTCGGAGGCCATCATCAGGGTAACACCGAGTGTAACAAGCACGTTGGTGATAAAGAAAAAGATCATTTCTTCGAGGGGGAGAACTCCACCGACCATGATCCCAGTTGATTGTTCGGGGTCAATCGTCCATGTGCCGGAGACAATCGCCAGCGCGTCTATGGTGCAAAGATAAGTGGTGGTTAGAAACAAAGTCAGGGCAATCAACCGCCAGCGGGCCAGCAGGATATCTGCCCCAAAACCCAATTGAATCATAATCGGAAAAAAGGCCCATACAAGGGTTAACGATAGATATGTCCCCGGCTGCCAGCCCGATATCAGCATGATAAGCGCAGCCAGCCAGATTAGACCTGCAACAAGTAGCGACCCTCGGCGGAAGGTAGGACGAGGGGTAAATTGGGGTGACTTGGGGAAAAAATGACGGGCCAGATGCAGCAGCAGTAGTCCTGTGAAAATGGTCTGGACGACAAAAAACGTGTATTCCTCAATTGGTACATAACCAAGCGTGATGCCGACTACGTGTTGTTCGTCATACCACCAAACATTCGTTGCTACCAAGTAGTTGTCCCATGGGGTGGTATAGGTGACGGCGAGCAAGATGTGGGTCAACAAAATTATGTAAGGGTTTGCACCTGTCAGTCCTGCACCCATCGGCGTGCCGCGTCGCGCATGGTAAATCCATAGGCCAGCCAGTAGAATTAACCAAGGGCCGATGAATAGGCCGAGTACCGCAAAATAGGCCATGTTAACCCCGCTTGGAATTAAGCAATAGCGCGTTGATAAGATCGAAGAAAAAGAGGAACAGGCTCTGGAAAATCACCCCCCAGCCCATCCCGCGCCGATCAAGTTTGCTGGATGATGTTGAGGGGCGGTCAATCAGCCATTTGCCACCAACCATATACAGCACGTCAAGGCCCGCATTGACCCAGAAAATGACCTCAAGGCGTTTGGTTTGGCGTGCATTTTCGGCGGTGGGGAGTTCGCCTATAAATTTGGCATGGGTTTTTGCTACACCGCGCAAGCCTGCAAGGGCCAATAGCCCATCAATCGCACCCCAACCCAAAAATTGAATGCCAAACCCGCGCCAAAAAGAATGCTCACTGCGCCACCACAACCAACCTGCGGTTATACTACCCGTCGCCCAAGCCAACAATATCGGCAGGACACGCCGCTGATAAGTCAGAATATTGAAGGCGGTTATCGCCTGATTCGATGATGTGGCGCTGGTTTCAGGGGGGATGATTTCGCTTGAATAATGACCGTTGGAACGCACAGCAACTTTTTGCATACAGCCAACCCTCAATACATGGCCTCATAAACTGATAGGTGCATTTTACAAGGCGGGCGTATTGAGAACTAGGGATGACAGTAACTATTCATCAACCTCTAACACACCAGCTTATAGCCAATGCCGGGTACGGTCATCAGCAACGTGGGGCGACTGGGGTCAATTTCGATTTTTTCACGCAGACGCCGGACATTGACTTTCACGATTTGTTCGCTGTCTGGGTCGGTTTCATAGCCCCATACTGCATCCAAAATCTGATTGCGATTGAGAATTTGGTTGGGGTGCTGTGCCATGAAGGTCAACAATCGAAATTCGGTGGGGGTCAAATTGAGAACATCTTCGCCCCGCATGACCTGACCACGCGCCCGATCAATCAACAGATCACCCACATAGAGGGTATTGCTATCGGTGCTGGCAAGTTCACCATAGGCCCGCCGAAGCTGTGCCCGCACCCGTGAGGATAATTCGCGCAGGCTGTAGGGTTTGGTGACATAATCATCCGCGCCCATTTCTAACCCAAGCACCTTATCCATTTCCTCGCGGTTGACAGTCAGCATGATTATCGGCTGGCGCAGGCCCATATAGCGCATCTGGCGGCAAAAATCGAATCCTGACCCGTCCGGCAGACGGACATCCAGAATAATCAGATGGGGCTTGATATCCCGGGCAAAATCCATGCCGTCATGCCCGTTGGACTTCCACGTCACGGTGTAGCCTTCACGTTTGAGGCCATCTTGCAGGCTGTAGGCGATACCGGGGTCGTCCTCGATCACCAAAATGTGATTCGTGTTCATGATACGGCTCCCTTTGGCAGCATAACTGAAAAACGGGTGCCAGAATGGTCGCTATGAACTGCAACTGTGCCCCGATGCTCCTCGACAATCGCTTTGATAATCACGAGGCCGAGACCATTACCCGGATAGGCTGCGACGTTATGCCCCCGATAAAAACGGTTGAACAGATTGGGCAAATCTTCCGGCGGGATGCCGATGCCTGTATCTTTGACCCACAGTTCCACATTGGTTTCTTGCGGATTCAGGCCAAGCGTAATGATGCCGTCTTCGGGGGTAAATTTAAGGGCGTTATCCAGTAGATTATCAATCACTCGTGTAATTTGTGGCTCGTTGGCCTCAATGATGATTTCTTGAGAAGGGGTATCGAGATTAAGTGATAACCCGGCTTGCTCTGCGCGGGACGCATACACTTCATTGATTTGTTTGACTAGACCCGTCAAATTAATAGGTTGGGTGTGGTGCTGATACGAACCGGACTCAATGCGAGCCAAATCCAATAGGCTGTTGGTCAGATGTTCAAGGCGATTGGCTTGGGCTTCGGCACGGTGGATGAAATTTTCACGGGCTTGGGGGTCGGTTTCGCTAACGGCTAATTCGAGATTGGTGCGGAGGGCGGTCAGCGGGGTATGCAGTTCATGCGCGGCATCGGCGACAAAACGACGCAGGGTCACGACAGTGGTCTCGACGCGGTGGGCCATGTCATTAAAAGTACGCGCCAAAACACCCAGTTCATCGCGCCGCTTCAAATCTACACGGGCCGACAGCCGTCCATCTGCCATATGACTGGTCGCTTCGGTCAAAACAATCAAGGGCTGGCTGATATTCCGGCTTATCAACCAGCCGACCAATGCCGCGAGAATAATGGCGACTGCCCCGGCGCTGACTAATCCCTGCGCGACACTGTTGACAATTTCCTGCCCAAACGCTGGCCCTTCGGAAACTTCAATATAGCCGATGACCGTCCCATCATTGTTATAGAGGGCTTTGGTGATTTTTTCTTCGGAGTGCTGGTTAGTCATGGATATATCGGGGTTGTCTGAGTCGTAGCCGAATGGACTGCCACCGACGGGTAGAGAAAACATGCGGGAGGGTCGGCCATCTTGCTTAGGGCCATAACTTAGGGTGCCACCAGCGTCGGAAACAATGCTTTCAAAAGGCACCGCACCGCTGGCACTGAAAAACGATATAAAAGTGGGTGGCTCCATCGGGCCTTGAACCGGCTCACCATTGGGTTGTGATTCGTTAAATCCACCCGCACCCATCACGACATTACCTGTACTCAGGAAAGTATCCGATTGAACCCCTTCTACGCTGATGGTGATGAAGTCCCCGCCTGTAAAAGCCCCGGTATCCAAAACAATTTGCGAATCCGTATCTAGCAGGCGTACCCGTGATCGGGCAATGAAGCTGTGATTGTCAATGATGTATTGCATATCGTCGAGGGCGACGCCATCCGAGGCCAACTGCTCGATATTGTGCGAAAACGGCCCGGCAATCCGATTCAGATAATCACGCTCGCGCTGCGAGTAATAGCCATTGAGAGTCGTTAACAAAACTGTCCCCAAGGCGATGGTCGCCAACAACGCGATGCCCGCATAACTGAGGGGTAAACGCCACCGGATGGATTGCAAGGTGTTCATGTATTTCTCTCCACTACTTCTCACTCTTTTCAGCGTAACCCAAGCTGACCCTATGTCAAGACCCTGCCGCTGCTTCTTTGGTGAACTGCCAAGGGCCACCTTCATGACAGGGGATTTGCAAAAAGTCATTTCCCAACGGATAGACATACCATGTATAGGTGCCGCCAAGCCGAAGGTCTTCGCTGGCTTGAATCTGCTCGTTTTGGCGTAGCTCCACCAATTGTTCAAAGACTGTACCATCGGGGCGATAGATGCGAATGAGGTATTTCGGCGCATCTGGACCGCGCCAATTGAAGGTGATCGGATCATTCCCCCCAACGGTCGTTGTGCCGTTGAACGGGGTGAGGGCTTCCCACGCTTTGCAATCATAGGCTTGGACAGGTTGGGCTGTCCCCGGCACACGCAAAACCTGTCCAATGACGATTAAGTTTTTGTCTTTAAGGCAGTTGGCTTTGACCAATTCATCTACATAAGTACCGTACTCTTGGGCGATTAGAGCCAGCGCATCATCCCGTTTGACGGTATAGTTCAGTGTCCAATCTTCACGCTTGACACAGCCGGGTGTGGTGGAGGGGGTCGGCGTTTCCGCCCCATTCAAACCGGGAATCGAGACATCCAGTTGAATCGTCGGTGTCAGGGTCACGGTTGGCGTCAAAGATGGCTGTGGCGTCAGGGTCGGCGGCTCAAAGGTGGGCGGCGGCTTAAGGGTTTCCGATGGCGTCAGCGACGGCAAAGGTGTATAGGGCGGAATGGTTTCCGATGCGGTCGGCGATGGGCTTGCCTCCTGCTGCTGCACATTGGCATAGGGAGTAGATTCACTATCTACGACATTGTTGGTGGGAATAGCAAGACGGGTAATGATGCCGCCTGCAATCATCGCTACAATCATCATAAGGGCCGACATACCCTGTTTCATTATCACTTTTAGCATAAGATTTCCTCTTGAGATGTTTCTTCTCGGACAATCAGGCGGGGCGTTAACTGCCCGTCAAACAGGTCATAGGCATGGTCTACATATTCCACGACCATCGGGTCATGCGACACAATTAGAAAAGTGGTGCCCTGCGTCGCGGCGATACTGCGAAACAGCGCCAACATGCGACGGGCAAGGTGTGTGTCCAAGCCACTGGTCGGTTCGTCGGCGAGAATGAGCTTGGGGTGCATGGCAAGGGCACGGGCAATGGCGACACGCTGACGCTGACCACCGCTTAATTCATCGGGGACGTGATTGGCCCATGCGCTGAGGCCAACCGCTTGTAGCGCAGATTTGGCGCGGCGGTTACGCTCAAAGATGTTGAGATTCAACAGTCGTAAGGCAAGGTCAATATTCTCGAGGGCGGAATAGGTGGGTAGTAGCGTCGCACTCTGAAAAATGAAGCCGATGGATTTGCGGCGCAGCTTGGTGCGGGCGCGGTCATTCATCCGCAAAATATCCTGCCCATAAAACGCAATCTGTCCGGCGGTGGGGCGGTCTAACGCGCCAATTAGGTTTAACAGGGTCGTTTTGCCGCTGCCGGATGGCCCATATAAGGCGGCTAACTCACCGCGCAGCACGTTTAGATCTGCCCCGCGCAGCACCTGAACATCCCCAAAACGACGCTCAATACGTGATACAGACACACACAGGGTCGTAGTGGGATTTTTGTGATTGCCTCTCATGCCGCCCCCCGTTTCTTAGACCGTCGCAGGAAGTGCCGCCGCGAGGGAGGGGCATCTTGGGGAAACATGTCATTTAACAGCAGATGGGTATCGTCAGGGGTATCATGTTCGGGTCGCAGCAAAATCCCCTCTGGTCGCACCTCAACCGCGATACGGGTCGCTTCGGATAGCTGAGATTTGGCGGTATCTGGTAGTTGAATCCGGCCTTCGGCATCCAATACCGGTGTTTCTTCGAAGGCGTGCGATAAATCTTGGCCCAATGAGCCATCACGTAGCGTCAAAGTGCGGTCGGCATAGGCGGCAATATCGAGGTCATGTGTCACCATTAAGACCGTTAGGCCATAACGCCCGCGCAGATCGTTAATCAACCGCATCACCTGAATCGCGTTTTTGCGATCCAACGCGCCGGTGGGTTCGTCTGCCAATAACAGCGAAGGCCGATTGGCAAGGGCGACGGCGATGGCGACACGCTGCTGTTGCCCACCCGACAAGGTGGCGGGACGTTTGTGCGTCTGGTCATTCAGGCCCACCGCGTCCAATAATTCGCGGGCCTGTTTGCGGCGCTGCCAAGGCGAAATTCCAGCAAGCGTCATGGGTAGGGTCACATTATGGAAGGCGGAACGATGCGGCAGGAGATTACGAGTCACATTTTGCCAGACGAAGCCAACGCGGTTTAGACGATATTCCGCCAGTCGCTTGCCTTTGAGTTCCAGCAGATTCAGCCCATCAACGGTCAACTGTCCGGCGGTGGGTGTATCCAATCCACCTAACAAATTAAGCAGGGAACTTTTGCCCGCCCCGCTTGGCCCGACAATAGCGACCATCTCACCCTGTTCCATCGAAAAATCCACACCCTTGAGTGCCAAAACCTCGTGCCCGCCGACTTGATAGGCCCGCACCAGATTTTTGCAGTAGATATAACTCGTCACGATTGCACCTCGATCATGGCCCGACGACGACATCGCCCTCGTTGACACCGCTGATAATTTCGACCCGGTCATCGGTTTGCAAGCCGAGTTCGACATCCACTGAGCGCTGCCCGTCGGGGGTATCCAAAACGACAAAGGTACGATTCTGGAAGGTGCGGATGGCGACAGGGGGCAGCCACAAAACGTTTTCTTGCACTTGGAGCGCCATATACGCTTGGATCAACTGCCCATCGGCTAGATTTTCAAAGCCTGCCGCGATACGGGTGGTCTGGTCGGCGTCCCGATTGCTACTGGGAATGCGACGCACGGCACACTGCACGGCGGTTTCGGGTTTATTGGCGACTTGGCATGTTCCAACCATTCCCACGCTCAAGTTTTGTGCATCCCCGATAGCGAGGCTGGCAATTACCTCTTTGGGTTCGGGTAGGCCGATGGTGATGACCGCGTTGTAGGCTTCTACTTGGTCACCGGGGCTGATGCTGACTTCCAAAATCACGCCGTCAATGGGAGCATACAGCGATGAACGGGCAATATCGGTTTTTAGCTGATCTACCTTCAATTGGGCTTGGCGCAAATTTTCGAGGCCGCTGGGGTCACCTTGACCACTCCGCGCCCGATCCAATGCCAATTCCGCCTCAATGACCGAATTTTCCTGCGATTTAATACTGAACTCGGCGTTGTTATAGTTTTGAGCCGCCGAAAAGTAAGAGTTTTCAGCACGGCGCAGGCTATCTTGAGCATTCAAGAGTTGGGTATAGGCGTTATCTACCGCACTTGCGCCCTGTTCAGGATGGCTGAGGGCTTCTTCATAGGCCTGTTGGGCATTTTCCAAATCGCGTTGGGCGGCATCCAGTGAAATCCGGGCGTTGGCAACGCCTGTCCAATCACGGCTAGCTTTGGTTTGCTCCAGACTGAGACGGGCATTTGCCAAACGGATTTCGGCATCTTCCACCGATTGGACATCTGTGCCTGCCCCAGTTGTCAGATTGGTTTGGGCGGTTTCCAGCGATAACTCGGCGCTTACTAACTGCTCTTCAAGATCTTCAATCTGGTAATCGGCTAACAATTGCCCCGCGCTAACGGCATCCCCCTGCCGCACATTGACTTGGCGGATGGTGCCGTTGATCTCAAAGGACAATTCCATCTGGTCACGCGGTTGCCAGCGACCACTAAACTCGAAAACTTCCTCAACGTTGCCGCGCTGCACCGTATATTTGGGACGGGCCGCAGCGGGGGCGGTGGGAATGGAGGTAATGGTTGCAGATGGGCCAGTCGCATTAGAATTGCCACCCGATGTGCAAGCCGATACCAGCATCAATAAACCCATTAGAGCGAAAACTCGTTTTTTCATATCGTTGAATTTCTCCCGCATCACGCATCCCCCAATTTGACCAGAGCCGATAGATGCTCACGGCTGAGGAGGACGGTGGTCATTAAAGTTACGATGATGAGGATTCCCGCAAATACCCCATAGACTAAAGTGATTTCGTCCCATGCCACACGGATGAGATAGGGAGGTAGACCTCCGCTAAAATCCAAGAGTGGCAAAAACAGCAGAGTGGTGGCAGTCCCGATTAACGTACCGCCGAGGACACCCCCGCTAGAGGCGATGCCCTGTGCAAAAATCAGATATTGCCCAACCGCACCCCCGCCCAAACCCATCGCCCGCAGCGAACCTAATTGCAGGGCTTGAGCGCGAAATGAGGCGGTGCTTTGAATTATGCTGCCGACGAGGGTCAGCACGATGGATGATAAAAAGCCAACCGATAAGAAGCCAAGTACCCCACGTCGCCCCGGCGCAAGTTGGGCTTCAAGCAGCGATTCTTGGGGGTCGAGCCAGCGCAGTACGGGGAAACCAATGGCCTGAACACCCGCCTGCACCGCGTCCCGATCTGCATTCGGGGTGAGGCTAATCCACACGTCATGCGGCAGTTCCGTCCCGACTAGTTCAAAAATCGGGTCAAGGTTGGTGATGGCGAAAAAGCCGTCCGCTGGGTTAAGGGTGGGGAAATAGTCCAGCAAACCGACAATTGGTACGGTGGTTTGATAGGTTTCACCCAACGCCGAATACTGTATGATGATTTCTTGACCCACCAGTAAATGATAGGTTTCGGCAGTCTCGCGGTTTAGCAGGATGCCGGTGCGATTCCCCGCTAATTTGTTCAGCAAGGCTGGCAGGGTTTCGGCAGCATAGTCATCACGAAAATAGGCGATTGCCGCCAACGCACCGCGATCAATGCCAAGTGTTGTGCCATTGATACGCTGGTTATTGAGCAAAATCTGGGTTGTAAAGCGGCCTACCCGTGACACATTATCAATGCCATCCACCGCCAATAAATTGCTGGCAGGTAGTGTGTTGTAACCGACCAACGACTGTTCCGCTTCCCCGTTGTCATTGGTCGTCGTTTCGGTTTGGGCCTCCGACGCAACCACCAATACCGACGGGGCACCGATTTCATAATTGATGGTGTCTTCCAAACTGCGATCAAGTGTACTTGCCATTGACGCGGTGAATCCGGTCAGACTCAGCGTGAAGCACATCATCAGCAATGCACCACGATACCGACTTATCGAACGGGTCAGTTCGCGTAGGGCCATCAAGAGGGCAATGCTGCTGGTGACGCCAATGACCCGAGCACCGAAATTCAACAGCATGGGATAGAGACGCAGGAACAACAAGGTCAGGCCAAGCGAAAACAGAGTGGGGGCAAGGAATACCAGCGGATTGCTAAACGGATTTTCAGCATCGGCTTGCAATCCGCCTTCGGCATTCAGGTTGTAGAACACGTAGGCGGCGGGGACAAGCAGCAGCATATCGAGATACATGCGCTGCCACCATGCTTTGCCTGCCCGGGCTTGGCTCTGTTTAAAACTGGTGATGCTCTGGCGGGTGGTACGCCACGCAATCAAAAGGCCACTGCTGGCGGCAATTAATCCTGTAGCAGCCCCTAACAAAATCGCCTGTTGGGTAAATTGGATACTTAAATTGGGAGTGGGGTTGTTGAAGCGCAAAAATGAGGTTGTGCGCCCGACGAGTTCAACTACCGATGGCGAGGCGAAAATGCCAATACCGAGGGCGACCCCCGCCAAAATCAACCACATCAGCGCGTGTAAGCGTAACAAGGCGCGGCGACTCATCCCCCGGCTGCTGAGGATGACATCTTCTTGCTGCTGACGACCCACCAACATGCCCGACAGCATGGTCACAAAATATAGGATGAGGCCGCCAACGGGCAATACCACAATCACCAATTGCTGCCGCAGTTCGTTGACCTCTTTGTTAAAGGACTCCAAGCCGCTTTTGGGTGAGACATCGAGACGGATACCGGGCAAGGTTGCCGTGACATTGCGTTCGCCATCAATGATTCTGGACAGCAGGGTTTGTACATCGGATGTACGCAGGCCTGTGCCGTCAAACATGACATACCAATCTACTTCCTCAATCGGGGTGTCGTTGCCCTCAATCATGATGGATAGGTCAGTGGGTTGAACAAGCAGGACTTCATTAAAAAACTTGGGTGGCAGCATCCACGAGGTATCGTTGGCATTGACCGCCCGCCACATCGCCGCGAGTTTGAGGGTGACGGTTTTGCCGCCGGAACGGGTTGCCGTTAAGGTGTCCCCGACTTCCAAACCCGTTATGTAGAACAGTTCTTCCGATATGAGGACTGGAATTTCATCCGCCGCAGTGGATTCCGCGGGCCATTCTCCGGCGATAATCTGAATCTGAGCGTCCGCCCCTTCGAGTGTCCCGATGCTGTAGTTGCCGATGTTGAGGTTGTTTTCCGTGCCACGAATACCCCAAAAGCCGATGCCGACATATTGGGCTTCGCGCAGCACAGGCAGGCCAAACGATTCGGCAAATTCTTGGTGAATGCTTGCACTGGCACTGCTGACATCCTCCGGCGCAATGTTGCCCTCCCATGCGCCTAGATAGCGAAAACGGAAGGCATAGGGTGGGTCACCTAACTGATCGTCGAGTAGATTGCTATAGACCGCATCTACATAGAGTGTCAGGCTAAGGGCGAGGGTCGTCGCAGTTGAGAGGCCAAGCAGAGTCCAGAATACCAGAATCCGGTGTTGCCATAATCGCTCAAAAACCAGCGTCAAGGTGTCGAAAAGGCGGAACATAGTCATTGTCTCCTACGATGAGTGTGGGCCGGAATGGCGGTTGTTCCAGTCCGACCCACTTAACTCAATCGTCACTGACCGGGTAGTGGATAATTCGGGTCGGCAGTTGCCGCACAGGTTGTGATCTGCCCGAAATAATCCTGCATGTAATTCGGGTCGGTGCTGCTGAGGTCAAACGGTGGTAGATCGCTGACGCAGGCGATGTAATCTTGGGTGTACTGCTGGGCCTGTTCCAATTCCACCTGCAAGTCGGCATCTTCCAGCACATAGCGGTCAAAGGCCTGCTTCAGCCAATATTCACGGGCGAAGTCAGCGGGTGAACCACTTTGGCGGAACGACTGTGGGAAGGTGATGGTGTTGGGGTCGTTAATCATCGCCGCGAGTTTATTGTACAGAGCCGTCAAATCTTCGCCTTGCACAGTCGTGATCGAGGGGTTACTCAGTTGTGAGGTGCGGGCGGGCATGGCGGAATAGAGTTCGGGATGTTGGGCGATTTCGCTCAACCAGCGATAACACGCTTCAGGATTTTCGGCAGTGGCGCTGACATAACCGGTCACGATGTTATAGGAGGCCGCGTTATAGGTTGTGCCACGTGGATAGCTGACAATCGCCGTCGTATCTTCGGCCTGTTCACTACCGGGAGGGCCACCACGCCGGAAACTGAAGGGGCTAAGGCTGTCAGTGGTCAGGGCAATCGTGTTTGATCCATCACCCCCACCGATAGACACCGCAAACGTATTGCCACCGAGTTCCTGATAGCTGATGTAGCCGTTCTTGGCGAGATCCAAGACCTGACGAATAGCATCTACCGTCGCGGGGTCGGTGAAGTTGATGGTCGGTGGTTCGGTGCGATAGTCCATCGGCAAGCCACCATAGGCCGCGATGAGCATCAGCAGGTAGGTACCACCGGGGTCGGCGGGTTGGAAGGCAGCCGTATCACCCAAACCGTATTGCAGCGATTCCAGCGCGTCGGCAAATTCATCTACTGTCCAACCGCCGTCGGGCAGCGGCACACCCGCGTTGTTGAATAACTCGGTGTCGTACCGCAGCACATCGGCCTGAATCCCAATTGGCAAAGCCCATGTTTTGTTATCAACCTGCAATTGGGTCAAGGTGCTGCCAATGACGTCATTGCGGTCAAAATCTAGGTCTGTATCGAAGAAGGGGTCAAGGCTCAAAATGCTGCTGAGGTCGGCACTACCCGAAACGGCATTGTAACCGAGTGTGAAGCAGTCATATTGCTCGGCTAATTCCGCCAAGGACTGCCCCATAGCCTGCTCAATGTTCACCGCCCCCACCTCGGGGTCGTTGGCGGCGAAATCCTGTGAAATCTGATCCCACTGTTCTTGATTGGGTAGACCACCGCCGGGGCCAATCATAATAAACGAGGACGCCATACCAAAATCAATGGCGACTTCACCGGGGGCAAGGGTGACGGGTTCGGGTGGCGGGATGATCGAAATGGCGACGGTGCTGCGGCGCTCATCGGCGGTTTGTAGCGCGGCGAGCGCTTCCAATTCGACTTCTTGGAGAGCGCTGTGGGCGTCTAGTCCGTCATCCTGCATTTTTTGCAGAGCGAAGCTGAGGTAATCGGCAAACCTTGTCTCAGAAATAGGCAGGGCTTTTTCGATGGCCTCATTGACAATGGCCTGATTTTCTTCAGAGAGATTGCCAGCCCGTCCAAATCGGATGCCGCCACCACCGCCGCCCGGCCCACCCTGTACATTGCCTGAATCGGTCTGCACACCGACCATGCTGCGACGAGCGGGACTTGTGCTTTGGAACGAATTAGCGATTTCAGGGCGGGTTGTCAGGTATTTGACCAATTCATAGGCTAGTTCGGGGTATTGCGTGCCGCTACTGACTGCGAACCCCTCGACTGTCATGCCGGCTGTATCACCCGGCAGCAATGCGCCACTGCGTTCGACTGAATCCGGCCCAAAACCGGACAGACCTGAACTTTGCTCGATACGCAGTGGGATTTGATCGGACGTCTCACCAAAACTGCTGCCAATCACCCCTTCATCGGCGAGTTCCTGCCATGTGGTCAGGAGGGTCTCGAGGGCTGGATCGGAAAAGGAGGGATTGTTAGGCAGGGTACTGTCGTCATATAAACCATGTACGAGCAGGGTACGCAGAAATAGACCTAGATTGTCGCCGAAGGTTTGCACAGACAAGCCGGGGACAGTCACCGCGCCACTGGCATCTATTTGTGCCAACACGCGGGCTTCATTGGCAAAATCATCGAGCGTCCATGCGGATGTGGGATAGGCTAAGCCTGCTTCATCAAAGGCGGCGGCGTCATAGGTAATCAGGATAACATCCAACGAGGTGGGCAGTCCCCATGTACCCGCATCCCATTGGAAGGATTGAAGGGCGGCAGGGTAAAAATCGTTGGTATCCAGTGAACCATCGCTGGCAATCAATGGCGCGAGGTCAAGGAAATAGCCAGCACGGGTGCGTTCGGGGGTTAGGGTGGAATCATCCACGTACACCACATCGGCTTGGCTGACGTATTCTTGACCATCATCTAAAAAGGTCGCAATGTCATTGGCTGAAGAAAATCCCGTGTCGAAATAGGTGACATAGACATCTACACCATATTGGGACTCAAAATCGCTTAGAAAATCCTCGGTCATGAGGTTTTGCCAAAAACTAGGCAGGGCCAAAGAGATAGTCGAACTGTTTTGGGCATGAGCTGGAACATTCGGCAGCACACTTGCCAATACGATGACTGCCAGCAGCAAACTACTGGTTATTCGCTTAAATCCATAGTGGGGTGATTTCACGCAATCTTTCTCCTCTCAAGAAATGTTTCCAAGTCCGAGAGTGAAGAATAACCAATGGGCGTTACATGGCGGTTACAGGCTGGTTACAGGGCCGTAACCCAGATTTTTTCTAACTTTAAACCGGACTTAACCACCTGCTTGTATAATGCGGACCTTCACGCAGCAAAGGGGGTATTGGTGTCATGCGCTATCAACTTGAATTCAAATATGGGGTGATTTTGTTGCTATTAAGTGCTTTGCTGATACTGGTGGGGCGGCTAGAAGAACTAAAGGGAATTCATACGGCGTTCGATACGTTTTTTGACCAGATGTTGGCGCTAGACGTCTTGGGTGGATTTTTGTTGGCGCTAGTCGGCAACGCGACGCTGGTGATTCAAGTCCCCTATACGCTGCCGATGCTTTCAGCGGCATTTTATAGCCATGACACGCTCAAAGTAGTGGCACTGAGCATTGGTACGGGTGTTGGGGCGGGTATCGGGGCGACGATTTCCTATTCACTGGTGCATCGCATTACCGCCAAAATTGACGGGCTTTCCAGAACAACCGCCTATCAATTGATGGAAAAGACGGTCAGAAAATATCCCGCTTCGATCCCTACCCTTATTTTTGTCATCGTAGCGACACCCATCCCCGATGTGCTCATTATCCTGCCTCTGGCGATGACCGCATATCCGGCGCGCAAAGTTTTCTTGCCGATTTTGACCGCCAAAGTTGCCCATTGCATGGTGTTGGCTCTGATCGCGCATTATTCGGCGGATACCCTGAGTGGGATGATTTCCAGCGGGGTGCGGGTTGAATTTGCCTTGCTGCTGCTGGTTGGTTTTGTTTTACTCATGGCCTATCAAGTGGAAAAAGGACGATGGGCGGCTGCACGGAATATCAGCCAACCGCCCGTCAATTTAGCTACGCTCGAAATTTGAGCCTAACGCCGCAGGGGGTTTGGCCCTTAGCAGATTTTGAGCGGCGGGTCGCCAACGGGGAGGTACGATTACCAAGAGGCTTTCGGCTAGACCGCTGGTTACAAAAATGAGCGTTACGAGCATCAACACCCAAGGGGTCATATTGATGATTTGAATGGGTAGATTGAGCACATCTTCTTGTTGGAAATAGAGAGCCAAGGCGCGTAGGCCGACGATAAAATACGCTCCAAACGCGATACGGAAGGGTCGCCAGCCACCAAAAATCACAATTGCCAGCGCAATCCAGCCATTACCGAGCGTTGAGCCTTCACGCCAGCCCAATTTAACACTAAGTGAATACGTCGCCCCGGCTAGGCCAACCAATGCACCGCCTGCCGCCACGTACACAAAGCGCCACATTTGAACCCGTGTACCACGCACATAGGCCGCCGCTGGGTGTTCACCTAAACCGCGCAGGGATAAGCCAAAACGGGTGTGATACGTCCATAGCCAGATGAAAATCACCAACACAAAACTGAAGTAAATCAGAATGTTGTGCTGAAAAAAGACCTCGCCAATGACCGGAATATCTTCTAGGATGGGGATGGGGGCATAGGGGATTTCTGTGCCCTGCTGTCCGGCATAGTCCCGACCAAAAAAGGTGCTGAGATCGGCACAGAGCAGGGTCAAGACGAACCCCACCGCGATTTGATTAAGTTTGAGAAATACGCTGGAGGCAATGACGATTAAGGCGACCAGCATCCCAATCAGCATGGCGATCACAATGCCCAACCCGAGACTGTCAGTATTGTAGGTGACAGCAAAGGCTGCCATTGCCGCCAGCAAAATCGTGCCGTCCAATGACAGATTGACCACGCCCGCCCGTTCGGTAATTAACTCACCTTGACTGGCAATCAGGAGGGGCGCGGCATTTCGCACTATATCGGCGAGTGTGCTAACTAGAACTGGGTCCACCGGATGCCTCCTGTCCGATTTGAATTTCGATAGTGGGTGGTGGTGGTGATTTTTCGCCCCCGGCATCTGCTAACAGCTTGCGTTGTTCAACTATGGCCTGCAAACGCTGACGCGCACCGTCAAAGATCAACACGCAGAAGACCAAAATCCCCAAAAAGACGCCGATCAGGGAGGAGTCTAATTGTAAGCGTGTCCGCAGAGGTAGACCCGCTGAATAGAGCAAAGCAAAGGCGAACGAGACGAACGGTACCCAACGCACCCGTATTGAGGCCAATAGCACCACGAGGAGTGATAAAAATCCGATGCCACCGGAGACATTGGCGGGCAGATTGGCACGGCGGAATAAGACCAAATGACCACCCGCCAGACCCGCCATAATCCCGCACATCAGCATGGCTAACCAGATGTTGCGTTCGGTGGGGATGCCTAACATTTGGGCCGATTTTTCGTTCTTGCCCATTGCCCGAAGCTGCAAGCCCCACCGTGAACCAGATAGCGTGAGTAGGACAAAAATGAAGGCCGACAATGCGATGTAGATCGTTATCGGACTAAGGCGATAGGTATCCATACTCGGCAAAAGGGCGTTGTCGGGAAAACGCACGGTTGCGCTGCCTGTCGCATTGGGTGGCGACCAAGGGGCAACCAGCAAATAGGCTGAGAAGTTACTGGCGAGGAAATTCATAGCCACCCCGCCAAAAATCTCGTTGACGCCGCCGCGTGTTCGCATGATGCCCGTAAATAAGGCCCAAGCGCCGCCTGCCGCACCTGCCATAAATAACTCGGTGAAAATCTGCTCGTTGCGCGGGAGTTCGACAAACAAGGCGATGCTGGTCGCGCCGACAGCCCCCATCGTGATTTGTCCTTCGATGCCGATGTTCCACAGTCCGGCGGTAAAGGTCAACAGCAAGCCGCAGCAGCATAACAGGATGGGTAACCAGAAATCAACCACATTGGCGCGATTATCAGGCAAAGAGAGGGTGCGTTCGTAAATCAAATCATAGACCGCACGGGGTTCGACATTTTCATTGTTGAGGATTAAAAAAATTGCCCCCAAAGCCACTAAAGTTCCGACTAACAGTGGAAAGATACCTAAGGCGGTCCGGCTAGATGTTTGGACGAATAATTTGCGGAAAGCCGTCAAGATTTACCCCCGATCAATTCACCCAATCGGGTGGTGGTCATCTGCTCAGGATTTTCGACGAGGGTGGTTTGCCCCGATGAAAATACGAGGATGCGGTCACTGTAATCAATAATTTCGTCGAGGTCGGGTGAGCTAAAAATAATGGCTGTGCCCTGTTTGCGGCGATTGAGCAGTAGCGACCAAATGTGACCTGCGCTTTCAACATCGAGGCCGCGTGTCGGATTTTCCAACAAAATCAGGCGCAAATTAGCAGGCAGAAGCGATAATGAGACACGCTGTTGATTGCCGCCAGAGAGCGTTTGAATCTGGCTGAAGGGACGGCCTTTGATGGCAAAATCGGTAATGGCTTGTTTGGTGCGTCGCCATGCCCGTAACCAATTGACGTGTGGCAGACTACCTCGATCAGCAAGGGCGGCATGATCTACAAGGGTTAACCCTGCGACAAGCCCTTCCTCCAAACGACCAGCGGCAAGATAGGCGACCCCGCGTTCTAATAAATCCCGATAGCCGCGCCAGCCAATCGTCTGACCATTCAGAGTGATTTCGGGAGGGTAAGGATTGGAACGGCGGCGAATAAATGGATAGAGGGACTTGAACATCGGGCCAAGCACCAATATCAAAATTGCTATACGCGCCAGATTTAGTACCGCCGATGACTCATCGAGGATTTCGCCAAATACCCACCACATGCCCACTAACGCGATTATGCCCGTCAACTGGTCGGCCCATGTTGGACGGCCTAACCCAGCGATGGATCGCATAAATTGGACTTGTCCGCTGCCATCCAGCCCTGCTAAGCCAATGACTTCGCCCTCACGTACCTCAAGATTGATGTTGTGAATTGTAAACAGGCGAGCCGCGACACTGAATCGGTAAATTTTGAGAACAGGTTTATCGGTGTGGAGGGATTGTGTTGATGTTTTGCTAAGGCGCTTGCCAAACATCATTTGTACCAAAGTTTCGGTCTGGCAGGGTAATATCTGATGCCCAACCAATTTGCCCCGGCGTAGCACCAGCACTTCGTCGCACAATTCCTCAACATCGGCTAGTTTATGCGAGACCAAAATCACGATCATGTTTTGTTCGCGGGCCAAATTCTTGAGGGTTTGGAATAACTGCGACTTTTGTTCGGCAGAAATTCCAGTGGTCGGCTCGTCAAGAATCAGAATTCTGACGCCTAATGACAGCAATCGCACGATTTCTAGCTGCTGACGTTCACCCACTGTAAGGGATTCAACCATTGCGTTGGGATTGAGACTGAATCCCAAGGTTTTGCAGCGCGTTGATAAGTCCGCTTCGGCTTCGCGGCGGTGCATCAAGAAGGTAAACGGCTTGCCCTCAATATAATTCTCAAGGACGGTTAGCGGGGCAAAGTCGAGCGGGTCTTGGTACAGCATCCCAATGCCGTGTGCAATGGCATGATGAGGTGAATTGATTAGGACGGGCTTGCCGTCAATCAAAATTTGACCGCTGCTGGCTGATTGATACCCACTGAGGATCTTCATCAGGGTGCTTTTGCCAGCGCCATTTTCACCCAGAATTGCGTAGATAAGACCACCCTCAAAGGTGAATGTGATGTGGTCATTGGCTTTTAGTGGGCCAAAATTTTTGGAGATTTCACGGATTTCTAAGCGCATTTTTTCAATAAGTATCCAGTCAAAAAATCGGGGGCAAGCAACAATGCCCACCCCCGCGCTAGGTTAATCTACTTGTTACTGGCTTTCAGCTGTGCTTTGTCCGATTACACCTTCCAGCAAAAGGGGCATGTACCAGATTTGCTCGTCGGTAGCAACTTCGCCCTCTGCTAGATAGGGGCTGCCGTCTTGGTAATTGAGTGGGCCAGCGAACAGAACAACGCCGCCTTCTTCACCATTGGCGCCTGCACCGAGTGCGGCGATAAAGGTATCGAGGGTGGTAGCTTCTTCGTCAGACAGGGCCTCACCTTTGACAAAACCGACCGTGCTGGTGTCGGGGTTGTTGATGTCGGTCCAATCGGGTGACAGCCAATCCCAGCTTTGCGTCCATGTGCCATCTTGGACAGCGGTCACAGTCGCCAGATAGGACGGTCCCCAATTGAAATACGGCACGCCCAGACAGACGGTTGGGGCTTCTACACAGGCACCTTCAAAGTCGTAGGGGACAGCAAAAACGCGCTCACCTTCGGCTGAACGCTGACCCGCGACGACAATACCTTCGGTGGTATCAATACCAGAAATCACGACGTCATTGCCATCATTGAAGAAAGCATTGGTGACTTCGGTGGGGTCGAGGGTGACACCGGGGATATTGAACCAGAAGCCGATCCAATTGACAGTAAATTGTAGGGCGGCGGGGTCCATGCCACGATAGGTTTCATAGCAGTATTGCGCACCTAGATAGACGGAGTTGGCGAGGCGACGGGTTTCGTCATTGATTAGTGGCCCCAAGTAGGCAATCTTGCCTGTTTCCGTCTTGAGAGCCGCCGCGCAACCCGCGATCATCTTGCCATATTCCATCTTGCCAAAGATATTACCCAAATTAGCAGGGGCTTCACCGCTCAACACACCGTCACCGGAAATGTGGATGAAGGTGATGTCGGGGTAATTGGGGGCAACCGCCGTAATGTCGGCTTTGAAGTCGTCCGAATTGGCGATAATGAGGGTCGCGCCCTGTGAGACGAGGTCTTCGACAATTAAATCCATTGTCAGTTCAGGGGAGTCGGCAGGATTTACTTTGTCAATCCAGACCATCTTCGCGCCTTCGAGATGTTCTTCGACATACAGACCGCCGTTATAATGCGCTTCGCTGTAGCCGTTGTCATCATGGGGGCCGACTAGGATGAGGCCAAACACAAGTTCATCCTGTGCTTTGGCGGTGGAATAACGTGCAAAACCCGCACTCATGACAAGTGCAGCCAACAGTACAACAATTAAAGCAAGTGAGTATCTCTTACGCATAGCTTTATTTTTTTCTCTCCTGCATTATCCATTTAAAGCATTCAATTTTGATGCCGTTGATTAAATATAACACGCTGGTCAGCAGCCGAAAACGAGCAGGATTGTGTAAGTCAACGAAATTTAACGTTTGGGCTGACAACCCAATCACACGTCATCAATATCCACATATTGTACCTCATTCGAGTCATTATCGGGTGGCTTGCGCCCAATGACGCGCGAGGTGTTTTCTGAATGGTTCTCATCCGGTGAAGGATTATTGAGAGGTGGCGGGCGGCGGGGTGGGGCTGGGTCGCCACTCGGAGGAGCAGGCCGAGTGAACGAACGACCACCTAATAGCTGATCGCGTGTCACACTGGATGCCGATTCCTCGTTTTCGTTGGCACCGGAGCGACGGAATGGTGCTACAGCGGGCGCATGTCCCGTATCTCCACCCGGAGCGGCACGCGAGGTAAAGGTCGGTGCGGCGGGTCGGGCAGGCATGGCGGGCTGGTCAGTTGGAAGTGCGACAGCATCCGTCTCGGCGGTTTTTTCCGCTAGACTGGGACGCGGTGTCGGCTGAAAGGAAGGTCGTGGCGGGGCTTGCTCAGCAGGCCGGGATTCAGGTTGGGTAAAAGACGGGGTTGGGTGTGCTAGAGCCTCACTAGGCTGATGTTCATCTGTTGCTGTTGGATTGGGTGCAGATCGGTTGAACATAGGGGCTGAGGCTGGCGTAGGGCGGGCCGGAGTTACAGGTAGAGTTGGTGCAACCGGTTTGGGGGATGGTCGCTTGGTGGGGATAGGCGGTACGGGCAGGTCAAGGCGATAGATGGACGGAATCGGTGCCCCTTTGGGTAATGGGATATTGCTGCCGGGTTCGCGCTGCAGCGCATTTGGTTTGGTAATTTGTCGCCCTGCATTGTAATCCATTTTTTGCCCACGCCATCGCTCTAAGGCACTTTCAATTAGGGCCAAAGCGAAGCCGAACACTACGTCTATAAACAGAATGGCCAGTAAAGCGGTACTGACGAGTTCTATCGCATGGGCTACAGGGCCAGACAGGGTTTCGGTGACAAAAACGTCGAACCCCAAAAACAGCATGGCAATGCTGATGCCTGATGCCGCACCGAGAATCAAGAACCAGCCTTGTCGATCCTCTTTAGTGGGAATCATGCCATTGCTGAGAGAAAACATAAAATACAGCCATAGCCAGACATCGCCTGTTCGAAAAACGTCCTTGATGCCGCGCCCAATTTGATTCAAATCGCCCGTGCCGATGGCGGTAAGGAGGGCATCAAGTTCCAAAATGGAAGTGCTGAGGTAATAGACGATGACCCCGGCAATGATAAATGGTAGACCGCCAATGAGCATGGCCTTAAAACGTGATGTCTGCCCTATCACCACGAAATCGTAACGAATTGTGCCGTTGTCTTGGGTCTTGGGGTAGGAGTTGATTTTTTTGATGGGGACATTGAGTGCCCCGGCAACTAGCCATTGAATCACTTCATGGACTAGGACACCGGGGAAAAAGATCATATAGTAAAAGCCAGTCGCCTGTGCTTTATCAAGGGTAAGCAAATAGCCTACCCCATACATATGCTGGTGAATCCAGCGTTCCGCATAAATCAACGGAATGAGGATTCCCAGCAGTGTGAGCCAAGGGGCAATCAAACTGGTGACGTCCATTGGCTTCCTCGGTGGCTAGGCTAGACCTTTAGCTTCAATTGAGATACGCATCAGGGCAAGGAAATCGTCTTTCTTGAGAGATGCCCCGCCAATTAAGCCGCCGTCAATGTCGGGTTGCTTCATCAAATCGCCGCAGTTGGCTGGATTCATGCTGCCGCCATATTGAATACGGATGGTTTGAGCTACATCGCGTCCGTAAAGCTCGACCAACGTCTGGCGCACGACGTTGCCAATAATATCCTGTGCTTGTTCGGGGGTGGCGTTTTTGCCCGTGCCAATAGCCCAAACGGGTTCATAGGCGATGATGATATTTTGCGTTTCGCCAGCGGTGATACCTTCCAAAGCGCCTCGCAATTGGCTACTGCATATGGCTTCTGTCTCGCCTCGTTCATTTTGCTCCAGCGTCTCCCCAACAGCGACAATGGGTTTTAGACCACTGGCGAGGGCGGCTTTGGTTTTCTTATTGACCTGAATGTCCGTAACACCCAGATATTGGCGGGTTTCTGAGTGACCAATGATGGTGTAGTCGGCTAAGCCCACCAGCATGTTCGGGGAAATGCTGCTGGTAAATGCACCACTCTCTTTCCAATGTACATCCTGTGCGCCTACGCCAATGCCTGTGCCCTTCAGCGCCTTGCTGACAAAAGGAATCGCCAGATAGGGTGGACAGACCACTCGCTCAATCTGGGTCAGGAGGCTTAGTTCATCTTTCAAACTATTGACAAATTCCAATGCTTCCGCCGGGGTCTTATTCATCTTCCAATTGCCGGCGATAATCGGCACTCTCATGGATATAACACTCCTCAAAATACGAAACTTATAAACTCATCGACTGTTCGATAATTTGATCTGCGCCCGTTCACGTACCCATGTTGGCGCGTTTGGCAGGGCTAAGGCCAGATTCCACTGCTCTTTAGCAGCGTCCATTTCTAGCATGGCTTCATAGTAGTTGCCTAATACAAAAAAGGCTTCCGCGTATTCAGGCGTTTGGGCAGTAGCCTTTAGAATTAGCTCCTCGGCGGTGGTGCCACTTTCGATTATGCAGCGGTCTGGCACAGCGGCGCGGCGCGGAATCGTGCTAGAGGAAATTAATGCCTGCCCCATCATGGCTTGGAAAACCGCGAAATCAGGATAGGCTTCCATAAGTTCGCAGAACACTAATACATCGGCGGTATTCGCATTCACCGCTTGGGTATAAAGATACCCGCCGGCTTCATTACGCACCGTCGGGTCATCAGGGTTTTCGGCTAGAGTGGAGGCATAAACAGTGGTTGCCTCATAATCGTAGCCACGTGCTGCCGCGATCCCCGCCGCTTCCAGAACCGTCTCGACGGTAGGATTCAAACTCACTGCAGTTTGAACGGCTGCTTGTGCCTTGTCCCGATCACCTGCATCCAGATAGGCGAGCGCTAGGACAAAATAGGCCGCCGGGTCATTGGGATAGGTGTCTATCAAGGCTTGGGCATCTTCGAGACGAACCGCGTCGTGTACACCAGAGGAATAATCCGACAAATCTAGCAATTCGTCTTGTCCACTGGCTTCACTGACGCCATTCTGTTGAAACCGGGGATTGCCGAATGCTGAAAATACTAATCCAGCCGAAAGCAAACAGGCGCAGATAAAGACAAAACACCCGCCCAATGCCCAAGCCGCGCCATTTCCACTACGTTTATTTTTGCGCGTGGCGGAACTGCCTGTCACCATCATACCTGCCGGGGTCATTTGCAATGGCCCTGTTGGCATAGGTACGGGAGTTGACATCATTTGGGGGATGGGCTGGCCCGTATAGCCCGGAGGATATGATGGCGGCGGCGCATAGTTGGATTCGGCAAATGCTTCAGTCCGTACCATCTGGCGGCTGAGTTCACTCATCCGACCTTCGGTGATGGCGGATTTGAAGGCCAGAATCATCTCACCAGCGGTTCGGAAACGGTCTTCTGGATTCTTAGCAAGTGCCTTAAGTAGCACCCGTTCAACCGGCTCTGGAACAGCGGGATTCACCCGACTTGGCAGAGGCAGAGGTTTATAGATGTGGTCGTGAATAATGGCATACGGCGTATCGGCAGTAAACGGCACACGCCCAACTACGAGTTCGTATAAAACCACTCCTAGCGAATAGATGTCGGTGCTGGGGCCAAGATCGCGCCGCCCCTGTGCCTGTTCTGGTGAGATATATTGGGGTGTGCCGAGCATCATATCTTGGCTCAAGGTGGATTCGCCTGAACTGGCGATGCGAGCCAAGCCAAAATCGGTCAGGAAGGGGACGCCATCTTTATCAATGATGATATTCGAGGGTTTGACATCACGGTGCAGGACATCTTGACGATGGGCATAATCGAGCGCGTCCGCCACAGCCGTCATGATACGGGTGACTTCCTGCAAATTGAGTCGTTCGCCACGCAAATCCTGTTTGAGCGTCTGCCCTTCGATGAATTTCATCACCAAGTAAGGCTGATTTTGCTGCATGGCATAATCAAAAATCGGCACGATATGGGGATGATCCAAACGCCCGACAATTTGGGCTTCACGTTTGAAACGTTCTTGAAAGCCCTCATCACTGCTGAAAGCGACATGCAACACTTTGATGGCAACATAACGGCTTAGATTGGCATGAAACGCCTTATAGACGGTCGCCATGCCACCCTGCCCCAACTGCTCAATAATCGTATATGGGCCAACGGTTTGTCCGATCGTAAAACTCATGGGGCCGCTGTCCCTCCTCCCTATCAATAGCAATAAACAATTTAAATGCCCAATGCAGGGGCAGTTGTCTGGACTACCCCTGTGTAGTTTATAACTCAGGATATGGGCATTATAGACCGGAAATTGTTAACCGAACAACCTCAATCGGTTAGCAGTTAGCAAAATTAGCGGTCATTCAACGCCACAACACCCGGTAATGCTTTGCCTTCGAGTAGTTCAAGGCTGGCACCACCGCCCGTGCTGATGTGGGTCATCTTATCAGCGACCCCCGCATCATTGACGGCTGCGGCAGAGTCACCCCCGCCGATGATGGTCTTAGTGCCTTTGCCAGTCAACACCGCCAAAATCTTAGCGAGTTCGACTGTGCCTTTGGCAAAATTCGCCATCTCAAACACGCCCATTGGCCCGTTCCAAACAACGGTTTTGGCTTTGGCGAGTTCGGCTTCATAGGCCTTAATCGCCCCGGTACCGATGTCCATGATGCGCCATCCGGATGGAACATCTTCACCCGCCGGAATGGAGACAGCTTTGGCATCGTTGCTGAAGGCGTCGGCGATAACCACTTCACGGGGTAGCACCAGTTTGTCGCCTGCTTTTTCCATTAAGCTGCGGGCCAGATCAAGGGCGTCGTCTTCAACCAGCGAATCGCCAACATTCCAACCTTTGGCTTTAAAGAAGGTATTCGCCATACCGCCACCAATCAACAGCTTATCTACCTTGCCCAACAGAGCCTCGATCACCTGAATCTTGCCAGAGACCTTCGCGCCGCCCAAAATCGCCACAAAAGGACGTTCGGGTTTTTCGACGGCATTTACCAAGAAGTCGAGTTCCTTTTCCATCAGGAAGCCTGCTACCGCTGGCAGCAATTGGGCTACGCCTTCGGTGCTGGAATGAGCGCGATGGGCCGAACCGAACGCATCATTTACATATACGTCCCCAAGCGCCGCAAGTTGCTTGGCGATACCCATGTCGTTTTTCTCTTCACCGGGGTAAAAACGGGTGTTTTCCAGCAGCAGCACGCCACCATCTGGTAGTTCGGCGACGGCTTTTTCGGCGACCGCGCCAATGCAATCTTCGGCGAAGGCAACATGGGCGGTGATGTATTTTTGCAGCACGGCAACAACTGGCTTGAGCGAATATTTGGGGTCTGGCCCACCTTTGGGACGGCCCAGATGCGACATCAGAATGACGGCTTTGGGCTTTTGTTCTAGGATGTACTTAAGGGTGGGAACGGATTCACGTACACGAGTATCGTCGGTTACAGTGCTTCCTTCGAGGGGGACGTTGAAGTCCACACGTACCAATACACGTTTGCCTTTGAGATCAATGTCACGAATCGTTTTCTTATTCATGTTCTGCGCTCCATCGCAGTAAACCTAACAAAAAGGCGGGTAATTATGCCCCCGCCCCTACGTAGAAAGTTTAGAAATTCTCGCAGGGATGGGCTTGTGACCCATCCGAATACGCAATTAAAGTTTGGTGCCCATGAGATAGGCAAGATCAGCTGTGCGGCAGGAATAACCCCATTCGTTGTCATACCACGTAAACAGCTTGACCATATTTCCAGCAAATGCTTTGGTAAATTCGGCATCTACAATGCTGGAACGGGAGTCATGAACAATGTCACTGGAAACCAGCGGGGTACGTTCAAAACCCAAGATGCCCTTCATCGGGCCATTGGCGGCAGCTTCATAGGCGGCATGGACTTCTTCGGTGGTTACGTCGCGTTCCATAATCCCGACAAAGTCCACCAATGAACCAGTGGGGGTGGGGACACGCACCGCTACGCCATCAAATTTACCTTTTAGTTCGGGAATGACCAATGACACCGCTTTGGCGGCACCTGTAGAGGTTGGGATGATGTTGGTAGCGGCATTGCGGGCGCGGCGCAGGTCTTTGTGAGGGGCATCCAGCACCACCTGATCGTTGGTATAGCTGTGAATGGTGGTGATGTAGGCTTTCACAATCCCAAATGAGTCTTGTAGAACTTTGGCAGCCGGGGCAAGGCAATTGGTTGTGCAAGAGGCGTTGGATACGATGTGGTGTTTGGCGGGATCATAGGTGTGGTCATTGACGCCCAACACAAAGGTCGCATCTTCGCCTTTGGCTGGTGCGGAGATAATAACTTTCTTCGCGCCGCCTTTGATATGCAGTTCGGCTTTATCTTTGCTGGTGAAAATACCCGTGCTTTCGATCACAATGTCAACCCCAAGATCACCCCAAGGAATTTGGGAGGGGTCTTTTTGGGCAAAGGCTTTGAGCTCATCACCGTTGATTATCAGGGAGCTACTGGTCACTTCGACCTTGCCCTGAAATGGGCCATAATTTGAGTCGTAACGGAACAAATGGGCCATCGTCTGTAAATCGCCGAGATCGTTGAAGGCTACGATGTCAATTTTGCCAGCGTAGTTTTCTTTGAGGACTTTTGTAACCTGACGACCAATGCGACCAAACCCATTGATACCAACTCGGATCGCCATGTGAGTCTCCTTGTTTTGCTTGGCGTGCCGAAAATTGAATGTCTGTAGTCTTTGTTTCGGCCCAATGATTTTATCCTAGACTGACAACTTTAGCCTCATTTTCGGCTTGTGCAATTCGCTGAGACGAGTTTGATAGGCTCAACAAAACTTCGCGTAATTTTTCGGGGCTATGCCGCCAAGGGCGCTCATCATCGGTCAAATCGGCATAGGCCAGATGATACCTCTGATTGATGGGATGATTCGGCGGGGCGGGTCGAACATAGATGGTATTCGGGCCAGCGTTCTCGATTGGGAAGTGATTATTGGCAATAACCACGTCAAATAAATGTTCTCCAATATGCTCCTCTAACGCGATGACGTGGTCGGTAACCGAATAATGCTCAGTTTCACCCGGTTGGGTGGCAATGTTGCAGACATAAACTTTTAGGGCATTACTGGCACGGATCGCCTCGGTGACACCATTCACGATCAGGTTGGGCAATATGCTGGTATAAAGGCTACCCGGCCCAATGATGATTAAGTCGGCAGCTAATAAAGCTCGCATCACTTCCGGCATGGCCCGCACCCATTGGGGTTCCAAAAAGACGTGTTCGATTACGGCCTCCCGACGGGGGATGAGGGATTCGCCTTTGATTTGCTGCAATTCGCCCGTTTCCCGATGGCGGGTTTTGGCGACGAGACTGACATGAGTTAAGGTGCATGGCAGCACGCGACCTTGAATATCTAGGACTCGACCCGCTGCCAGTACCGCCTCATCCATGCTGCCTTTGACACTGACCAGCGCGGCAAGGAATAGGTTGCCAAAACTATGCCCTGCTAATTCGCCCGTTTCAAAACGATAATTGAATAGTTGGGTCATTAGGTCTTCATCGCGGGCTAAGGCGGTCAGATTGTTACGGAGATCACCGGGGGGCTGGACACCCAAGTCGCGGCGCAATCGGCCCGAACTACCGCCATCATCCGACATAGTGACGACAGCGGTGATGTTGCTGGTTTCGGTCTTCATAGCACGTAAGGCACTTGGCAGACCCGTCCCACCCCCAAGCGCGACCACCCGCAAACCTTGTCGCAACTGCTGGCGCGATTGCACAATATCGGCCCATTGGCTTAGGCTGTAGGGTGAAAAGACCGGCCCAAATAATGACCGATTGAGGCCACGCAGGGCCATTGTGAAAAACAGGATTCCGATTGCGATTAGAATCGCACCGCGTAGTTCTGGGGTCATAAAACCCAACGTGACGCTGGTAAACCAATCGGGTCGGCCTTCATTCCTATATATAATGAGAAGCAGTTGGGCAAAGGCGAGGCTAAAGATGGTCAGCGATACCAGCATGAGCAGCAACCAACGCTTGATAAAAAGACCCGGTCGCATCCATTTTAGAAGGCCGCGCATGGTAGTCTTCCCTTTGTAAACGCATTTATAGTTCGGCGCGACGTTTCCACCAACGCGGAATCGCCATACACAAAATTGATGTGCCGATCGTCAGACCACCGATGACCAGCGAGACATCAAACCAAAATTGCTCAGGATAGAGGCGGATGAGGGTGTCACTACGGTAGAACTGCCATGTCCCTGCTTCAAAAAAGATTTCGTGGAAGGTATCAAAGAAGAAATCCCAGTTGAGGAACACAAGCGCCGTCAAAATCAAAATGAGCGCTATGGTGAGGCCACCCCCATGCTGAATTCCGCGTAGGATATGAAATCGGGTCGAGGATTGGCGTATCAGCAAAATGGTACTCATCACAAAAAATGCCCCTGCCAGCAATAAGATTTGGAAAGCCGCACGAGTGACGACTTTGACATCTTCCATATGCTGCAATTCATCGGCCTTAAACGCTTGCTTGCCTTCGATCTGTAAATCACCAAGATAGCCGATGTCGGCACTGTTGGTGAGGTAGCGTACCCCATATGGCCCATATTTCAAACGGTCTTCGGTGGAAAATCCGAAACTATCTTCCGGGAAACCGGGACGTCGATATTCGAGTTCTAAAAACAGAGGGGTCATGACTAATCGCACACTGCCCAATACCAAAATAAACGGCAGGGTCAGTGTAATCACCAGTTGGGGGATGAGTGCCAACTTATATCCCAAATTGGATTTAGGAGATACTGAAACGACTTCATCCACACGAACTGCCTGTGAATCAGACATTAGGGCGTGTTTCCTTCTAATAAATAATCAATGACCATATCATCAATAATCGTTTCAACGGGGGCGTGATCATCGGTAAAAACGACATCGGATGTTTGGGTTGGGACAAGGGTCTGAAAAGCGAGGGTCAAGGTTTGGAACACTAGCGTGTATTGGGTCTGATCAATCAGGGCCATATTTCGTGCCAGATTTTCTGTGACGGTGGGCTGGCGAGTGGCGACCAAAATAGTGTTAAAGGAATCGGGCACATCCATTGTATGCACCGTCGGGAAAACTTGCAGCATGGTCTGGGTCATGGCCTCGACCAAACGCCGATCAGTGTCGGTTCGCCCGACATTAATGACGACTACCCCGTTTTCGGTCAGATGGTCGTGGATTTCCTCAAAAAACTCCTGGGTGGTGAGATGCCAAGGAACATAGGGCACACGATAGGCATCAATCCCAATGATGGTGTATTTTTTGTCGAGACGATTGAGTTCATAGCGCCCATCGCCAATAATCACATGGAGATTGGGCATGGTGAGGTCAAGATATTGGCGACTGGCCTCGATGATGGTCGGGTCAATTTCGATGCCGTCAATTGGGATGCTGCCATAGGCATCGGTATATTGGTGAGCAATCGTGCCACCTGCCAAACCGATGACGCAAATGTTCTGGACATCGGCGGTGGTAAAGGGCGCGTTATTAAAATAGGGGGCGGCCAAAAAATAATCCCATGTGCGGCGATAGAACTGAACATGTGGATTCCACTGCGAATGATACCCCTGCCCTTCGTTGAGCAGCAGATACCGTGTACCGTCGCTATCTTCAACAATTTGAATCAGATTGTAGGCCGAGTCGCGTTCGTAGAGTAATTTCATCCCATCGGGGGCGGGTCGAGTGGGGCCGCTGAGTGCCAATGCCGCCAGCACGGCCAGACTGGGGGGCATCCAAAAAAGTCGCATAGCACGTTTGCCCTCAGTCAAAAATAATCCCAAAAATCCAATTGTCAGTAACACACCAGAGAATGTCAGAAAGGTTTTGGCAGTCCCTAGATTTGGAATTAGCAATAAAACGGGGGCGAACGTTCCTAAAATGCTTCCTAGCGTACTGACCGCGTAGAGTGTTCCACTCGTCTTACCTGCCTCAGAAGCATCTTTGATGGCAAGACGGATAGCAAACGGCGAGACACACCCCAACAACGTGACGGGAATTGAAAATAGCACCAGCACGCCGACAAATGAACCAATCGCCACACCGGCGTTCAAATCGTTGACCGCTTCGGCGGCGGCACGCAAAACGGGTCGGGCAATGAGTGGGACAAGGCCGCTGAGAAATGCGCCCCAGATGATAATGCGATAGAACGTGGAATATTGTGGAGAGCGATCGGCCCAGCGTCCACCGAGAAAATAGCCGACAGTAAGATAGACCAGCATCAAGCCGATGATGTTGGCCCAAACGAGATTGCTTGTCCCATAGATATTGCCCAATAAACGCGAGGCGGTCAGTTCAATGGCAAGGGTGGTCATGCCGCTGGCAAAAACGGTGAAATAGAGGTATTGGGGATGCCCTTTCGGAATTACCCCATGATAATTGATATTATCACGAATGAAATCCTGACTCGTTTCGGTTTTCATTTAATCAAAATTTCCCGTTGGTGACAGGGTGATAACTCAGGGTTGCCGTGAGATCATCTTCTTGACGCAGTGGGTAGACGGTTACCCCGGCGGCTTCGACCTGCTGACGTGCCACCTCAAAATTTGGGCCATATACGCCAAAGCTGGTCGGGTCAACCATCACCGCGATGACTGACAATCCACGCCGAATTTGAATATGAGCAAGCGCCGCCCATGAGGTATCCAACGAGGCGGTAATCAACACAAGGGTTGTGCCGCGTGTCAGATGTTGGGCTTCCATGGAAAGCAGTTGCAGTAGGGTCAATTGGGTTTCGCTCTTGGCAACTGCCAGCACTTCCAAAATATCGGTGATCTGGCGGTCACCCCGATCAGGTGCGACGTAATCTCGATGAGGGGTATAGCTCAAGAAGCCAACCGAACGGCCTTTCTCGACAAAAAACTGAGCAATCGAGCCTGCGGCGGCGATGGCATATTCTTCCGTCGAGGGCGGAAGGGGAATGGTACGGCTATAGGCCAAATCCGATGCCCCCCATGTCGCGGCGGAAGGACGTTCGACCAGCGAGGCTTTGGAGAGGTCTAAAATAACCCACACATCACCAAGCGGGTCTTCTTCAAATTCTTTCACGAGTAGCTTGCCACGACGGGCGGTGCTTTTCCAATGGATGCGATTCAGGCTGTCGCCGGGAGCGTATTCACGGATGCCAGCGGCATTGGGAGTGACTTCAAAGGTGCGGCGGCGAATGGCCTGTCCGCCAGATAACGCTCCGGTTGGGGTGGCGAAATCATAGATCGGCACGGTGATTGGGTAGACGATAATGCTAGAGGTCGCGCTGATGTGACGTGGAAAGACATAAAAGCCAAAGGGGTCGCCGCTGGTAACGGTCATCGGGCCAAGTGTAAATTGACCGCGCCGCACACATAACGTCCCGACCTTCCAGCGATAAGTGCTGCCGGGGGTCATAAACGGGACGACTTGGCTGCTGTTGTGACCGGGTAGATCGGAATGGTCGCGGATTTCTAGCCACAATTTGGGGATGAGGCTTTTGTTGCGGACGGCGAAATTTTCCTCAAAATATTGCCCGACCTGTGCGCGACGGACAAGGGTATGACGACCAATATTGAGCCAGTTGATGGAGGCCCATGAAAATACCAATGACGCAATCAGGATACCCCCGAACACGCAGGCGATGTTATAAAAAAACGCTCGCCCGCTGAGGAATCCGCCGACCAGTGCCAATATTAAAATTACATAGATGGCAAGGCGTCGTTGTGCCATAGCTATTTACTGTGAGTACCGCTGTCCGACCGTCACACCGGGAATGGGGGTCGTGTTGAGAATGTATTGGACGATGCTGCCCGACGAAATATCTTTGATACGGGCAGTGGGGCCAAGAATAATACGATGCGCCAAGACCGCCTCGGCTAATAACTTCACATCATCGGGCAAAACAAATTCGCGGCCTTGCAGCGCGGCGTTGGCTTGGGCCAGACGATAGAGCCCCAATGCTCCACGTGGACTCGACCCCAGATACACATCGGGGTGACGGCGGGTGGCAGTGACGAGTTCGACAATATAGGCTTTGACATCGTAGTTTAGGTAGCTGTCCCGCACGGCGCGTTGGGCCTTCAGAAGTTCATCCACCGAAACCACCTGCCGTAAATCTGCCAGTGGGTGTTGATACTGCTGAGAATCCAACATGGCGATTTCTTCTTGGGGGGTAGGATAGCCCAAACGGATACGAATCATGAAACGATCCAATTGAGCTTCGGGCAGTGGGAACGTTCCTTCGTATTCAATGGGGTTTTGCGTTGCCAGTACCAAAAAGGGTTCTTCAAGGGGATAGGTTGTTCCATCCACTGTAACCTGTTTTTCTTCCATTGCTTCCAGCAAAGCGGCTTGGGTTTTGGGTGTGGCGCGGTTGATTTCGTCTGTCAATACGATTTGGGCCATGATCGGGCCGGGGCGGAATTCAAATTTGAGAGTGCCCTGATTAAAAATCGAGACCCCAGTTACGTCGGATGGCAGCATGTCGGGTGTAAATTGAATGCGGCTGAAGGTCGCGCCGATGGATTTTGCGAGTGCTTTTGCCATCATGGTTTTGCCGACGCCGGGTACGTCTTCTAACAAGATGTGACCCTGACACAACAAACCCAAGACCGTCATGCGGATTTCATTACGTTTGCCGATGATGACTCGTGCGACATTATCAATAAGGCGTTCAGCAACGGATTGAACTATATTCATGCTGTCATATCAACTTTCTCTGGTATCAGGCCGCCGCGCCATTATAGCAGAGGCAGGGGTACTGATAAACGACGATTCGTTGTACCTTCAGGCAACGCTTGACCCACGCTTAGCCTAAAATTAATAAGACGGCCATGCCGACCACAATGGTGAGAATGGTATTTTTGTTGTACCATGCTACCAGAATTGCCGCGATACCTGCTACTAGGTGGGCATCTATTGTAAACTGTCCCCAATCGCTAGATGGCAGATATTCGGGGGCAACAATCGCGGAAAGCACCGCTACCGGCACATAATTTAACCCACGTCGTACCCAATTAGGCAGCATTTCTTCGCGCAAAAAGGTAAATGGCAGCACCCTTACCCCGAATGTGACAAGGCCCATGCCTAAAATTGTTAACCAGATCATGCGACCTCCTGCGATGGGGCGGGCTTGATTTGAGATTCGCTCCACAGGCCAGCGGCAATGCCCACTGCAGCGGCGATTAACAAGCCTAATTTATTCGGCATGGGGGCGCAAATAATCCCCGTCACCGAGGCACTCAGCGAAGCAAACAACATCGGTCGGGTTTTGAGGGCCGGGACAACAATCGCGGTGAAGATCAACGGTAGGGTGAAACTTAGGGCGGAAACCGTGTCGGCTGGCAAAACATCACCAATCAACGCTCCCGCTAATGTGCTGGCCCACCACAAGCTAATCAGGCAAATGCCGCTGCCTATGAAAAACCATGCAAGTTCCAACGGGCTGAGGTCGCGCTTGAGATGCCGGATAATCACAATGGCGTACACTTCATCTACCATCATATAGGCCAACAATCCCTTCCAGCCTTTATTCAAGGGACGGATGAACGAAGCGAGGGATGCGCTGTACAAAAAATGGCGCAGATTGACCACAAAAGTAGTCAATATAACAATGAGAATCGGGGTATCGTCGCCGATTAACTGCGCACCGATGAATTGCGATGATCCTGCCAATACAATAATGGACATCCCGACGGCTTCAATAATGTTGATGCCATTCCCAATAGCAATCGCACCAAACACCAACCCGAACGGGGCGACCCCGACCATCAAAGGCATCGTTGCACGATACCCCTGCCAACATAAGGCCCACTTGGACACATTGGACTCCAATCTGTGTGAGGCGATATTAAAATTACACTGGTTCACGGTGCGAAGTTGAGAGTATGCCTCTTTTATAATGCGGAAAAAGCGAATAGACAACGGCGGCGATTAATTCTCTTTCACCAAAGTTAGTGAATAGGCCCCGCTGGTTGTCCCGGCGACGCGATCAAAACGCGAGGCTTCAATCTGATAGAGGCCGTCGGCAGGCAGGCGGAAGCGGGCAATTCTCGAATCTTGCACCACGCCCTGCTCAATATCGTCATTAAAAATCAACTGCTTGCCCGTTGCATCTTGCAGGGTCAACAGACAATCAAGATTGCCATCGAGTCGCTGCATGGTAATGGTCACAAGGTCGCCTTCCTCACCCAGAAAAATATAGGTTTCGGAGGCGTGGGCCGTGTCAATAATGCCCGTTACTTGAGCCTCATAGACGATTTCAAGGGCATTTCCGCCGCCGATACCTTGCCGCCCGATGAGGGTCAGTGAAAATTCGCCCTCGGATGTACCCTCGGCCCCACGAAAACGCGAGACGGCCAGCAAATAGCGCCCATTTTCGGGGATGGTCGCACTAATGCGCGATTCCTCTTGACCCGAACCGGTTGTGCCTATGCTGATAGGTCGCAAATCCATATAGAGCAGGCTAAGTTGGGGGGAGATATTGCCTGTTTCGCGGTTGGCGACGGCTGAAATAACATCCCCGCGTGTGGCATCAAATTGGAAAAAGCGGATGGCAATTTCATTGTCAATTTGCGAGGTTACGGTGTCGTCATAGGCCATAAAACGGGCATTGGCGGGGCGTGTCCCTAAGGTTTCGGGTGGGATTTCGGTGAGTTCGATGAGGAAACTGCCTGAACTAGTTCCGGCGTCATACCCCCAACGAGTGGCGCGAATAATATAGTTTCCGTTGTTAGGAATCATGAAATTCAAAATCGCGGCGTTCAGGCTGCCATACGCATTGGGATCGTCGTCTCCACTGATAAGATAGCCGCCGCTGGCATCAAACAAATCAATCAAGGGATCAAGATTGCCGCTAGTGCGCTTCATATAGATATTGATGACCTGCCCGCGACTGGCTTGAAAGGTGTAAATGACCTCATGCCGTTCGTTGGTAACCTCGCCCACAATGGATGTGCCTAAGCGCAGGCTTGAGCCATCGGACGCGGTTGCGCCGAGGTTGTCCATGCGGATTTCATAATTGCCCGTTGTGCTGCCATGTTCATGCCCAAAGCGGGTCGCAATAACCACATATGTGCCATTGGAAGGGAGACGCTGGGAACTAATCAGGGCGTTGCGGTTTTCGTCATCGTCGTCACTGTAACTCAAAACGATACCGCTGGTATTCATCAATAAGACCACCGGGTCAAGGTCGCCATCCACGCGGGTCATGCGGATAGCAACGACCTGCCCCTCATTGCCCGAAAACGTGTATAACTGGCGAAATTCGTCATTGGTAATCTCACCCGTCACGGTTTCGCCAAAGGGGAGTTGATCGCCCTGCTGCCGATGTGAATCACCATAGGCAGGCGTATAAGCTGAAATCACCAGCAGCAGGGTAATAACTAGCAGTATTTTGCCCATACGATTCGTTCTACTGGCTATTGGAGCCTGCCCCCAAGTTTTGCACAGTAATGGTATACGTACCGCTGGTCGGCTCAGCAGCGGTTTCGGCAAAGCGCGTGACAGCGATTAGGTACGTTCCGGTGCGCGGCAAACGATATTCAATGTACGGGTCATAGGTGCCACCTAGCGGACTGTCGTCATTGGCGGTCAATAGGCGCGGCTGATTGGCGGAATCATAGGTATAGAGATAGAGGATGGGGTCTAAATTGCCCTCGGTTGTATCCACCGTAATCGTGACCGTATCGCCTTGCGTCCCAGTAAAGTAGTAGAAATAGAGGAAGGTATCTGTACTAATCGTGTCGCTGAGGCTTTGATTGTAGGTGATAGCCCGCGCTTCCCGGTCAACACCTGCGGTGGTGGGGTCGCGATAGGCAAGGGTCAGGGTGTAGTTACCGAAGGTCTGCTCGACCTGTCCAGACGGGTCTTCAAAATGGGTGGCGACAATGGTGTACTGACCATCGCTGGGTAGAGTCGCGGTGATGAGCGAATCGCGGATGACGCCGGGGTCAATATCGTCGTTTTCCTCAATGACGTCGCCATTCACATCGAGTAATTGCAGGAAGCAGTCCAAGATGTCCGGGCCATTGGAGGTCATGGAAATATCAACAATATCGCCGCCACGTCCCTGAAAGACATATTGTTCGGCGGTGACATCTTCAGTGATACGTCCGCGCACGGTTGTGCCATAGGCGATGGCAACGGCGGCAGCCGTGCTTCCAGTGCCATTATTGCCATCTTCAGGTGGGGTATCTGATTCACCTGCGCCAGCATTTAATGCTACAAAGAAGCCCCCGGAGATATTTGCGGCAGGGCCAGCTTGCGGGGCGACGATGACGAGATAGTCGCCACTGACCGGAGCGGGAATCGCCAACAGGACGCCATTATTAGAAGTGCTGATGGGGTTTAAGAAGGCATCGGTCAGAATCAGGGTGCCGATTTCACCCCCATCGGCGGTTACGGCAAAATCTATCAGCGAATTTTCAACGGCGGTGAAGGAATAGAGACTGGCGAAACGCAGCGGCTCAAAGGTGCCGGAGGGCGTATCACCCGCTGCCAGACGCTCGGTCACGAGTCTGTCTAAAACGGGATTGCCGGGAGCTTGATCGTTCGAGGCGAGGTCGAGGGTGAGTTCAAAAGTGCCCTCCGATGTGCCCTCCCCCTGATCGAAGCGGGTGGCGACGATCGCGTAAAAGGCGTCACGCGGTAGGGTAAATTGCAGTTGGGCATTCTTATTGGTCTCACTGATGTCATCAGCGTCTTTTAGGGGGATGCGTCCATTGTCCAACAGCACCACGTAGCTATCAAGATTGCCACCCGTAGCCTGCATTACAATATTCACGTTATCGCCGGCCCGCCCTTCAAACACGTAGACGGTGAGGAAAACCGCATTGCTGACTTCCCCCTCGGCGCTTTCCCCAAAGGTAAGGCGCGGGAATTCGGCATATTCTGTCGGTAGGGTCGGCGGGGTAGCTTGGGGTAAACGTGGCGGGGCATCGGAAATCAGGGCCAGCAAAAATTCGCCAGTGGTCACGCCTTGTGCTTGACCTAAACGGGTGGTAATGATAAAAAACTCCCCGCTGGTGGGCATGGTTACACTGATTTGAGCATCACCATTGCCGCCGCTATTGTCGTTTTCGGCGATAGTCGTCCCACTTGAATCTACCAATAAAAGGTAGCTGTCTAGATCGCCGCTGATAGCGTTCATGTTGATGGTGACGGCATCCCCCGCTTCGGCTCGAAAACGGAAACGGGTGGTGGGGGTGGTGTTGGAGACACTGCCGCTGATATTTTGCCCATAGAGCAAGAAGTCGCGGTCAATGGCAGGGCCAGCATTACCGGTACCATTATCAAACGTAAAGGCATAGTTGCCACTGCTGCCGGGTTCAACCTGTGCCGCCGCGACAAAATAGATGCTGTTATCCTCAAGGGTAGCATTCAACACTTGGCCCGGTTGGGCGCGGAGAACTTCGGTGAAATCGGCCCGATAGAGTACCAATAAGGGCTGTAAGGGACTGGTCGTATCCGGCGATAGGCTGACTTCTTGGCCTGCCGTGCCTTCAAACCAATACAAATTAAAGGTGTTGTTGGTGTCTACACTGCCCTGCGTTGGTGTGCCCGATTGGAGAAGTTGCAGGCGGGCAGTATTGGCGGTTGTGGAAATAGGTGGAATCAGGTTTTCGACAGGCGTGGCACTTTCGGTTGCGATGGGTGCAGTGGCATTGGTCACTGTCAGTTGAAAATCGCCAGTCGTGTTGCCTGTACCTTCGGGGGAACGGGTCACGACAATCAAATAAGCCGCGCTCGCTGGTACGACAAAGGTGATCTGGGCAATCGTGCCGCCGCCGCCGTTATCATCACTCGCCAACAGCGTCCCCTCAACCGAGGTCAAATGGAGAAGGGGATCAAGGTTACCAGTGGCCGTCGAAGCAAGGGCAACCAAGCGATCACCTTGCACCGCCTCAATGACATAACGGGCTTCGGTCTGGATTTCACTGATGCTGCCTGTCACCGTATCGCCATAAGCGATTGGCTCCGGCGGGGCTTGGCGATGGGGCATGGCAAAGGCGGGCAAGATGCCAGAAAAAGCCAGCAGTAAAGTGATAACGACCACAACTAATCGGGTTTTCATGCACAATTCTCCACACAATGCCGCAGAAATATTTTGGGATACGGCGTGCGTAATCATCTAAGTCTATCGGTGATTATTGTACACAAATTTGAGGGATGTGCTGGCGACTTGCCCTACGATGCGCTGACTGCGTTGTGACTTGAGACGAAAACACGGCATTGCGAGTTTGACCCTACAATGCCGTGTCTTGATTTAGGCTGATTCGGTTAGTTCTTAACTGGGACGACCTTCACAAAACGACGGGCCAACGTGCTGGCATCCATCAGCGCAAGAATGCGATCAGCTTCTTCATGTTGGGCGGTTTGTTCAAGGGCTTCAACGTAGTAGCCGAACAAATCGCGCAGTTGGGTGATGTCGCTGTCTTCGAGTTTTAGAATCGTCACGGTTGCACCTTTGGCAAAACGACGGCGCAGGGTGTTTTCATCAAAGCCCATTTCGGGGGTAAGCTGCTGATAGACCGTGCCACCTGTCATACCCGCGAAGGCATACGGGCCGGGGTCGCCCATAATCACGACTCGCCCGGATGTCATGTATTCACAGGCAAAGCCTTTGAGATTGGCGCGCGTGCCGACATTGACACCGGAATCATCAAGGGGTTCGGTGATTTCGCCACCAAAGATGACATCCGCACCGGATAGGCGAATACAAGCGCGGGAATCGGCATTACCTTGCACAATGAGCAAACCACGCTGCGCCCCATACGCAAAACTCTTCCCGACGCTGCCATCTAAGCGCGTACCTTTGTGGTTTAGACCTTTCATCACAGCCACCCGTCCACCATTGGCACTTTTCGCTACGCCGTCCTGCGCCCCGCCTTCGATGACCATGTCTAGCTGATCGGTTGTCCATGCCGCGAAGCCATTGCCCGCAATCGAGGATGGGCCGAAATTGAGATGGGCGCTATTCAGGCGTTGCCCGATACGTGGATTGCGGACAAGCTCACCTGCCAGATAGGCCCCTAACGCACGGTCGTAGGCCATCACTTCATCTTCATAGGTGGCTTCTTGTTCGCCATCTTGCACGGCATTGATAATCAGATTGCTGATGGTATGGGTCAGGCTGTTACGTGGACGGGTCAGGCGGCGACCAATGCCGGGTTCGGAGAGCAGGCGGGGTTTCATTGGCATATGATAGAGCATCGCAGAGAGATCAACCATATCCTGACACGCCACTTGTTCCAATAGGTCAGCACGGCCTACCAAATCTTGCAGGCAGGTCGCTCCCAATTGGGCAGTCAGGCGGCGCATTTCATCAGCGATGACATTAAACACGCGGACAATTCCATCTACCGCCATGTCGTAATCGCGGGGGACAAAACTCTTGAGGCCTTTTTCGGTCGCTTCTTCCACCGTTTTGATATGGGTGGTGATGCCGACATGACACGTGCCCTCGTGACATTTACGACAGATGGTACAGCCAATTGCTACCATTGCCATTGTCGCAAAGCCGATGCGGTTGGCACCGAGCAAGATCATCTTAACGGCATCGCTGCCTGTTTTCATGCCGCCGTCACACCATAATTCAACACGGTGACGCAGGCCGGATTCAATCAAGGCGCGGTGGGCCTGAATGATGCCGATTTCGGTGGGCAGGCCAACATATTGCAGCGAATGGCGACGGGCCGCCCCGGTTGCGCCATCGTACCCGGTCAGGTTGATAATATCTGCCCCCGCTTTGGCAACACCGACGGCAATCACACCAATCCCCGGCACGACAGGCACTTTGACCGAGACTTTCGCTTCAGGATTAACCGTCTTAAGTTCCTCAATCAGTTGGGCGAGGTCTTCAATGGAGTAGAGGTCGTGATTATTGGAGGGCGAAATCAAGGCGACATAGGGGGTGGTATGGCGGGCCTCGGCGACCTGTGGACTAACCTTTGAAGCGGGCAGCATTCCACCTTCACCGGGTTTCGCACCCTGCCCGATCTTGATTTCGATCACGTAGGCCGAGTTCAAAAATTCGGCATTGACGCCAAAACGTCCCGATGCGACCTGCTGACCACGATTATTGTGGAAGCGGTTCATCATATCGGGCAGTTCACCACCCTCGCCATTGACGCACACGACATTCAAACGCTTGGCGGCTTCGGCATAGGCACGATAGGCCAATTCACCCTGCGACCCGAATGACATGGCGCTAATCAGCAGGGGCATATCATGAATATCCACGCCGATTTCTACCTGTTCAGGGTGGATGCTATCGGTCAGGTGCTTGATCTCAATCACATGGCGCAGCGCAATCGGGACTTCTGCTTTGAGATTTCGATACATCTCGATAAATTCATCGAGTGACATTTCCCCATGCGCCACCGCTTCAGCTTTTTTCCAGAATTTGGGATAGAAGCGGTCTACGCGGGCAATCTGGGCTTTGGCCTCACCCCGCAGTTCAGTAGCACGGATAGCGGCTTCTTGATCAAGGCGTTCCCATGTTAGGCCGACTTTTTCACTGCCAAAATAATTCGGGGTGTTCATCATGCCGGCTACACTGGGTGCAAGGCCGATGCTACTGAAGGTGCGACCATAGCCGCGCAGTTCATGGCAACCGATGGTGGAGGTTACTTTTTCGAGACCGGCTGATAGATTCTTCAAAACGGTGCGCTGGGCTTTGATGGATTCTTGCCCGACGAGCGTCTTGGATTTTTTGTCTGCGCCGATTGCTACTACATACATGGCATAGGGGTTGACGGCGTCTACACCCAACCCGCATAACAAAATGACATCGTGCAGGGTGCGGAGGCTAGCACTGCGAACGACAATCCCAGCCCGACGGCGTAAATTGACATCATCGTCGGCTTCACGTAGGGTGCGGTCTATGACACCTGCCGCCAGATGGGGGTCAAGCCAACCGAGATTTTCTTCAACGGTCTGGGTGTCATCCAAAACGAGACACTGCACATCCGAGCGCACGGCATTGACGGCTTCATGGGCTAGGCGGTTGATCGCGACGTTGGTGGTTTCACCGGGGTACAGGCCGAGGGTGAGCCATGCCACGTGACTGCCGAATCGCTCCAAAAGGTCTTCGATGCTCAATGTACCGTAGGGTTCAGCAACCGAGCGCACCAACTCCGCATCACCTAGCGTTGGATGCCCCCCTGATAAAATCGGCGTTTCCAAGACGACCAGAATATCATCAGGATGAGGGGCAGCACCAATGGCGGGACGAGCGCCAACAATCATGCGGGTTGAAAAGGCTTCGGCTTCACGTTCGCGGTCAATGGCGGGGTTGGTGACGACGGCGACAGTTTCTTTGAAAAAGTCCGCCACATTGACCCGGTTTTTGCTCAAGACGGCTAATGGGCCGTCATGTCCCAATGAGCCAACCAAATCTTTGCCGCTGGTATCTACCACTGATTCGATTTCTTGGATTTGTTCACGATTCCACCCCGTTGCAGCCAGCACCACCGCATCCACTGTACGGGCTTGGGCATATTGCCAAGGCAGTTCGACCGCTGCGGCAATGGTGACAACTTCCATCAAGGCGGTATCTACGGCAACTTCGGCTTGGGTCAGCGATGTGGGGTGCCCGCCGCCATCTCCGCCGCGTGGACGAACCTCGCCGGGGACGCTATAGCTACTCCAATCCGACCAATAACGCTCGGCAAATTGGGGCACTTCGCGCTGAAAAGCCTGTTTCATGACATATTGACGGATTTCGGCATGGTCAAACACTTCGACACTTTTGCCACGATTGAGCCGCACGGCCATTTTTTCGCCGGGGGCCAATGGTCGCGGGTCACGCATCATATTTTCAAGCGGCACGACGCCGCGTTCTGAACTAAAGATAAATTCTTTTTCGGTTTCAACAAACCATAAAGGCCGCAACCCGAGGGCGTCTACACTGACCACCGCCATATTCGCATAGCGGGCAATAATCGCGGCTGGCCCCTGCGCATATGGCCCGTAGGATTGGCGCAGACGGTTATAGACTGCTTGCAAAGGTTTGGGCATATTTTCGACTTCAAAGGGAACGGGGGGGAACAGGATTTCGAGACCTTCGATAACGCTTAGGCCATATTTGGCACAGAGGGTTTGCAGGGTGCGGTCAATATCTTGCGAGTCGGAGTTGTTGGGGTCAAGTTCCGCCCCAATCTGCACGGCCTCCTGGCGGAAACGGCTAATGGTATTGATTTCGCCGTTGTGCCCCATCAATGGGAAAGGCTGCACACGCTCAAAACTCGAGGCCGTGTTGGTCGAATAACGGGCATGACATAGAGCCATTGCTGTGTAATAAGTGCGATCTTGCAAATCCGGATAAAATCGAGGCAGCACTTCGACTGAGCCACGTACTTTATAAACGACGATATGTGAACTCAGCGAGGCGAAATGAATCGGTAATATTTTTTCGACTTCCGACTGCACACGGAATAGAACATTGTCCACATCCGCAGTTTCCCCATAACCTGCTAACTGGATAAACAACGGGGCGTTTTGGCGGGCTTGGCGACCCAAAGCGTTCATCACCACTGGCCCGGGTTCGGCAATCAGCAGATTTAGGCCGGCGTCGTTGAAATGGATGTTTAGGATTTCGCTGATTTCACGCCAATCTTCATGCGCGGGGATAAAACAGTGACCTACCCAGAAGCGCGGATCGGTGGCGATAGACGAACGCAAACCCGCTTGGCTCAACTTCTTTCCCCATAATTGGCGGGGAATATCGGTTTGGATGCCTGCGCCGTCGCCTTCACCTTCTACAAAGCCAGTGCGGTGGCCCATGTGGCTTAGGGCGTGGATCGCGCGTTTTAGTGTTCCGTAGGTGCTTTCGCCGCCTTTACGCACGCTCATGATGAGCGCACAGGCGTCATGTTCTGGGCCGTCTGGGGAATCGGGGGGGGTGTCGGTTCGAATGTTGGGAATGTTCATGGTGCTGCCCTCGTAAAGATAATCAAAGAACCCTAAGTCTTCAAATTGATTCCGTTTCCTTTGGCTTAGTTGGCCGGATTTTCGCTGCTCTTTGCACATATATGATTTTGTGGGTTGTGAAAAGAGGTACGAACAACCAACCGGAATTGGGGGGCATAAAACCCACCCTCAGTCGAGGCTGGTTGACGGTTATTGTTAAAGATGATAGGGCAAATGGGGACAGAAACTCAATGAATCTGGTCAATATTGACAAATGCCATCAATGTATAGTGCAAAATGTCAATATGTTTGTGAGAAGAGAGGATGGGTAATCAAAAAATCATTATAGGGCCAAAATCACGTAGCTGAGCGACATTTGGTATTTTGCACAAGCAATTGTGATAAAAAGAAGGGCTGACCATTCGATGCCAACCCATTTGAATATTCTTAGACAGCCGAAACCGGTTCTTCTTCGCGGAGACGCTCTATCCTCTTTTGTAGATACGGCGAAAAATAGCCGCTGTAGCGTTCCCAGAGTTCCGGAATTTGCCAATCACTGCCGCTGACGTATCCCCTGCATTTAGACGATCCACAGGCGCAGGTAAATTCATCGTAGACCGAGCCATCGGTCATGGCATAGTCAAAACAAATCTCGTCGCCGGGTTGAATGTCGCGCATGGCGACTAAAGTCACTTGCCCCTGCAAACCAGCATTTGGCTCGCACGAATGGTTGACCCAATCGCCGGGACCTTCCTTCGTCGTTACCAAAAAGATGTCTTCATCAATCTGGACGGCAAGTGTCGTTATCGCTGGATTATTGAGCTGGGCAACTTCCGCCCTTGTCATGACTTTTCCACCCCAGACCGAAATAATTTCTCCGGCGCGAATCAATTCGCGGGCAAAAGCACCATGACCGCCCTTTTCAGGGAACACACGCCCCTCGATTTTGGGCGAGAGGTATGAGCTAGGGTGGTCGTCGAATTCGTTCATTTATTGACTCCTTTTCTGAAATATGACGATCATACGTCGGGATGCGGGTGAACTTGAAAAAGGCTGGTTGAGGTCAAAATCGCCATACCAACCGACAATCTTTAATGTGCCAGAGAGATCGGCAAATAGCTGTAATTCAGGCGGGGTCAGCAGCCGTTCTTGGGCATGGTCGGTGATGACCAACTCCTTGCCATGATCTTTGACGGTCATTTCAAGCGTAGTATGGGCAACCCCTGCAATCATATCAATTTGCGGTGGACTACCTGCCCAACGGATTTCGGCAGAGATACCACCGCGTTGACCCGCATAACAAAATGGTTCGTAGACCGTGATGGAACAGGACGCAGGGTGGTTCAAATCCACTAGATACAGGCCATCGGGAGTCAAATTATCTCCCATTGCCCGAAAGTGATTGAGGATTTGCTCATTGGCTGTCAGACAGTCCATGCTGTCGAACATACAAAAGGCAAAGTCTACGGGTTGATCGAGGCGGAAATTGGTCATATCCGCCGCCACCCAGTCCACAACTGCCGCGACTTCATAGGCTTTGTCTTGGGCAAATTCGATCATCTCAGGTCGCAAATCTAGCCCCACTGAACGAAACCCTTGCTTGGCGAAAGCGCGGGCATGATACCCCGGCCCACACGCGAGGTCCAAAACAGATTGCAGATCACGGCCTACGATTTTACGGTAGACCTCTTTTAGAAATTCGACTTCGCGGCTTACGTCGCGGTCAAAAATTACATCATAATAAATTGCACGTTGATACAGATTATTGTGCTCGGCCATTGTTAAACCTTTTGCGGATATTGGTAATTTCCGGGTCGGAGAACCCGAAGGTTTTGATACTTGTAATGACCCACCGCGAGCACACATTTGTCTATTGGTTTTATCAAGAGGCAAATGCTACTGGGCAGTTTAAAACATGCGTGATAGTAGCAATTTTTTGTGCCTAACCGATAAACACCTCCCCATGCAACAGGAATCAAAAAACTACTCAGCATCTCCCGTGTGTCCGCAATCATGGAACGGGCATGAGTAGCTTTATTAGCAAAACAATATAGCATGAATAACCCTGCTAATCAATATAGCAGAATCGCCATGAGTAATTTCGATACCCAGAATGGGATATTTGGCTGAGCCTGTCAGCGGGATGGCTTAACGAAGGGGTAATCTAGCAGGAGGATTTCAATACATAAGCGCGTATTGGCGTTCTGTCTAAGCTGGGTCATGGCACGGCGGGTTGATTCTAAAGCGCGTTGAGCATCTTCGGGGGTGACATTAGCCGCGATCTGGTAGATGGCGTTTTCATGGTCAATGTTGACAACCGCTGCCTGACTGCCTGTGACAGTTAGCAGCACGTCGCGCCAATAGGTTTGCCAAATATCAAGCACAGTGAGTAGGGTCGCCTTGTCTTTGGCTAAATCTTCCGCCAATTGAAAACGGTCATAGCGCGTCCCAGCAATCGCCTGTTCGAGTGCATTAACCGACTCATGGCGCAGTTCAAGCTCCGTAGTGTCGGTGATGCTCCGAATGGCCCATCCAATCCGTCCCCCTGATAGTCTTGCCAAGAGGGTCGCTTGTTCTGACTCGACATTCCAATAGTTACGCAGGGCGGTCGCGGTTTCCTCTAAGCCCAATGGACGTAGATTCAGGACTTGGCAGCGCGATACAATGGTAGGCAAAAGCAAATCGCTGTGTTCCGCCGTCAAGATCAATACGACTTGGGAAGAAGGTTCTTCGAGGGTTTTCAACAAGGCGTTTTGGGCAGCGGGGTTGGCTTCATGAAAGCGGCGCAGAATAGTTATTTTGAAACGTCCCTCATAAGGCCGCAATGCCAAGCCGTGCTGCAAGTCGCGGATTTGTTCGATTTTGAGCGTTCCCCCGACCTGTTCGGCTTCGACCATTGTCAGATCGGAGTGACTGCCGGAAGCCATCAGCTTACAGCTTCGACAATGACCACACGGCGGGGTATCCCCCTGACAATTGAGGGCGGTGGCAAGTGCCCACGCAAGCGTCGTTTTGCCAATGCTTGACGGCCCAGTGATGAGATAAGCATGACGGGTACGATCAAATTGGAGGGCGCGGCGGAGCTGGTCAATCGCCCAAGTGTGACCCAGTACGGGCCAGTTTGCGGAAAATGCGTCACGTTGCATCATAATGATTAATTTTAGCAGAGGGGGGAGAGATTTGCGATTGATTGCTCCGTATATCGAGGCTACCAGAAGGCATTTTCTGTTGCATCTGGTGGATTGGATTGATATAATGCCAAATACAAAGGCAAATTATGCTTTTTGCAATGGGTTTTAACAGGGCAAGACGCGACGAGCGTGAACGAACCTTCTTCAACTGAACCCCCCTTACATTACTTAACGGCCTGCACTTCTTTTCAGCGCCGAGAGTCGAGTATTGGCTCTCGTTTCTGCTGTCGTACCATTGTTGATCAATCTCAGAGGGACTATTGTGGAGATTAGTTTTACAACTGGCCTTATCGCTGCGCTGTTTCTACTGGTGGTCAAGCTGCTGCTAACACTTGGCTACAGCGGGATAGTTAATTCTCGCAAGAGCCTCCTGCGGGAGCGCCTAGAAAGTGGTCAGAAACATGTTAGCCGCGCCTTGAAACTCGGCGAAGATGCGACGCGCCTTATGGCGACCTATCAGTTTTTGTCCATCGTTCTCGACAGCCTCATCGTGCTGTTGATAATTGCGACATTTGTTGACCCTATCGAACACGCGACCAAAAATGATGTAGGCCTCAGTGTGTTATATGGAGGGCTGGTTTCTTTGACGAGTGTGCTGCTGTTGGTGGTCGGGGATCGCATTCCAACCGTCATTGGCGCCAGTCGCCCGGAACGCTATGCCATTGTTGCTGGGTGGGCCATGTTCAACCTTGTGCGGTTCTTTGCCCCCCTGATATTGTTGATTCTGCGCGTATCAGGCCACATCGCTGCGTTGCTGGGTGGCAGCAGTTCCAGCCAACTGGTGACTGAAGAAGAAATCAAGACGTTGGTGGATGCGGGACAAGAAGAAGGTGTTTTAGAGGACGAAGAAAAAGAGATGATTTATTCAATCATCCGATTTTTCGACGACACCCTTGCCCGCGAAGTGATGGTTCCCCGTATTGATATTGTGGCATTGGATATTGATTCAACAATTGAAGAAGCGCTTGACCTCATCATTACTGAGGGCCACTCACGCATTCCAGTCTACCGCGACACGATTGATAATATTGTAGGCAGCCTGTACGCCAAAGATTTGCTCAAAGTATGGCGGGATGGGCAGAAGCCGGAATCGCTGCAAGCCCTGCTGCGCGAAGCCTACTTTATCCCTGAATCGAAAAAAGCTAGCGACCTGCTAATCGAATTGCAAGAACGCAAAACGCATCTGGTCTATGTGGTGGATGAGTTTGGTGGGACGGCGGGCATCCTCACAATTGAGGACTTGGTTGAAGAAATCGTGGGAGAAATTCAAGACGAATACGACTTTAAAGAAGAGGCCCTGTACGAAGAAGTTAACGACACTGAATATATCTTTAATGCTCGCATAGACCTTGACAACGTCAACCATCTGTTGGGTGTCTCGCTTCCGACCGAGGAAAGTGATACACTCGGCGGTTACATCTTTGAAAAACTGGGGCGGGTGCCGGTGCCGGGGGATGAGATTACGGCGAATCAGGTGGTCATTCGTATTCTGTCGGTAACGGGCCGACGGATACGGCGTGTCAACGTTAAGAAAATTATGGCACAGATGGAAGATACAGCCGATCATTCTAAAGACAGCCGGACGACCAGTACCAACCCAACGGTTGAAGTGCTACCTTCCCCTCCATTAACCAAAAAGCCAAGTGAGTCTTAAATGTCTACATTAGTGCTTCCCGCCGAAACCATTGGACAATTAATTGAAAAAGCGCAGGCTGTTCGTGAACGGGCCTATGCGCCCTACAGCCATTACCATGTTGGGGCGGCTTTGCTGGCGGAAAATGGTGATATTTATACGGGTTGCAATGTCGAAAATGCGGCTTATCCGGTATCAATTTGTGCGGAGCGTGCGGCGCTGGCAAAGGCGGTGAGTGAGGGTTGCACTTCGTTTAAAGCCGTCGTTGTCGTCACTGAAAACGGTGGTACACCCTGTGGGGAATGTCGCCAAGTGTTGAATGAATTCAATCCCGATATGGTGGTTCTCATTGCGGACGCGGACGGCAAACTGTTGATGCAGAGAACGCTCCGAGAACTTCTGCCGGAGGGATTTGGCCCTGCCAATCTTAATAAGCAGCGAGTGGTAGGCGAAAGTGACGGATCGTAGTCGTAGTTTTAAAACCCCAGCGGTTATATTGCGTCGCACTGATTTCGGTGAAGCTGACCGCTTGTTGACCTTGCTTACTCCCCATTATGGCAAAATTCGCGCGATTGCCAAAGGTGCACGCCGTCCTACCTCTCGCTCCGCCGGACATGTTGAACTGTATACGGTCGTGGAAATGGTCATCGGGGAGGGACGCAACCTCAATATTGTGACCCAAATTGACTTGATCGAACCGTTTTTAGCTCTGCATGACGACCTCAATCGCATCGCCTATGCTAACCTTTTTGCAGAATTGATTGACCGTTTTTCAGTAGACAACGAAGAAAACACCCGCGCCTATGAATTGTTAGTTGCGGGATTGGGGTGGCTGTGCGAACTGGACGTGGATTTGCGCCTAGCCGCCCGCTATTTTGAACTACGCTTGCTGGAAGTGATGGGGTATGCCCTATCCTTATTTGAATGTGCGGTAAGTGGCGAAGAATTGCAGCGTGAAGACCAGTTTTACAGCGCCGAAGATGGCGGGGTCGTATCGCCCTCCCACGCCGTTGGACATCCGTACATGATTAGCTTACCGCTGAATGATTTTAAGATTTTGCGCCATTTTACGCGCTATCAATGGGCCGAGGTCAAAAAACTAAAACTGCACCCCGAAAATCACTTCAAACTGGAGCAGGTGCTGCATTCCACCATCATGTATCTATTGGAGCAGCGTCTACAAAGCGTGGCCTTCTTGAAACGTATCGCTAGTGAATTCTAGCCCTTTATGGCTGTGCAATAATCGCTCCATCGCCATCAATCGCTAAACTAAGCCAATCATTTGCCTGCACGTTATCGGCTTGATCCTGAACCGGGAGGCGCTGCAAACTTGTTGGATCATAGAGGCCGATTTTAATTGACCAGTTCTCGCTGGCAAGTCCAGCGGCCTTGATGACCATACAGTCACTGACTATTTCACCGGGAAGCCATGCCCCTGTCGGATACTCACTGTTACGTGGCTGACCGTCGGCCTGTGTAAAATAGTCCTCACCCTGATAGACATGCACAAAATAGTGGAAATCGGTCGAGGTGGCTTTCAGGGATACCCAATTGATGCACAAGGTAATTTCATCACCTGCACGCTGCAAACGGGCGGGAGTCAGGCCAATGATGCCGCCGAGGGTGTATGTGTAGTCGGGATTGGCGATAGGTGTGCCATGCACCACAAAGCGCCCAACTACTGGAAACACTTCTTGCCCATTGGCATCCGTGACGGGTGGGATGTCACTACTCACAAGGTCAAATAATCCGATGCTCAGGGGATAGACTTTTTGTGTTTCGATGCCCTCCGGGATTTCCAGATAATAGCGTTCGGTCCACTCTTCGCCTGCCTGCCAATCCGTCGCCAAAAGATTGCCGCCGCCGGGATAGCTGTGTTTGCGAAGTTCGGTGCTACCAAAGGCCGTTACAGAAACCACTAGATGGGGGCTGTCGGCGGGACGTAATCCGCGCCAATAGGCTTCGATTTCAACCACATCCCCCGGTTGTCCACCCACCGAAATCTCCTTAACGCCAATGAGTTCAACGGCATCCTCATAGCGATAGACGATGGGGTTTTCAATCTCATCCGGCGCGGGGAAAATATTGAATGCTGTGCGGTAGTAGCCCGCAAAAATCACGGTGGCGAGGGTGGCTAAAAAGGCAATGCTGCTGAGGGCAAAGGGTCGGTGTATCTTTTTGGGTAGCCATGCCTCTAGGCCAAGCGCCATCAGCCCAGCTATAGCGGTGATGACCCCTAGAGCATAGCGTCCCTGATAGCCGACTTTGATCGTCCCGCAGACGTAAAAAATCATAAGAAACGACCCCAAGACGAAGCTACCAATGACTGCGCCTTGTTTGAAGGTATTCCAATGGGCCACGGTCCAATTTTCTCGATAGACGCTCAATCCGAAGCGCATCGTTTGATAACTTACGCCGATGAAACTGATGACGCCAACCGTATAGAAGCCGATGTACAGTGGTTGATGAACGACAATCAGGTGATAGTGTGCCCAGAAATGGTGGAAAATCAGTGGAAACGTATCAAGGGCATGTTGCATGGAAAAGCCGCCGCCGGGTTTGACCCACCAATCCTCTAGTTGGGGAAGGTCGTAAAAGGTGGGATTGTCGTAGACGAGGATGTTTCGTAGATACCACCACCCGCCAATAACAATCGTCAGCGCCAAAATAATAGGTACGTAGCGCCATGTGCGGCGGTCAGTGATGACCCATGCTCCAACGGGTAATGCCAAAAATCCGGTATAGGTTTTGGTCATCAACCCTACGCCAAGAATGATGCCAAGTATCACGTTTAGTTTAAACGAAGGGCCCTCTTGGATTTGACGCAATAGTAAATAAATGGTGAGGGTTGCCACCAAATAAACCAAATTATCGTTGTTGATCGCACCAGCCATCCGCAAATAAAGCGGCCAAAAAGCAATAATGCCGAGGGCCAAAAGTCGCTGGTAAGGATTCGAAGGCCACAGAAGTTGGAAAATACGGTAGCTGAAATAGAGGGTGGCTAGACACAGCAGGATGGAAAACCAGCGCAGAACTTGGGCATTACGCGCCGAGTCGTTGCCTTGATAGGGGAAACGTTCACTGCTATCATGCAAATATTGATTGCGATTTTGCTGGTGGGGGATGTCCACCAATTCACCGGCATAGGGATTTTGCCGCATCACCTCATAGCGGTTTTCAAAATCGTTGTCGGGCAGCAGGGCCAGAATCGGCGCGTTTAATAGATAGTAACCGGGGGGCTGTGCGTATTGTGACCATTCTTTGGTATACGGGTTGGGGAAACGGTGTTCATGCGCCAACACGCGGATGTAATCATAATGCAGATCTTCATCGGGTGGCTCAAACAATGGCCCTTGTGCATAGCTCCATGCAAGGACGAGATACCCTAGAATGATAAAGGCGAGGACGAAACGTTCGGCTTTTTTGCTCAAGTGAACCTCATGAAGAGACGACCGCTATCACATAGCGATGATAAACGGCGAAGGTCTGCCAATCCAAAATCTTGCCATGTTGGGCGAGGGTTGCCTGAAGCATTTCAATGGTACGGGGATGACTACCCCGATCATAGCGCCACAATAAACGACTTGGCAAACGGCGCGGCGACCAAACGGCATCCAAAAAGACAAAGCGGCCCGCAGATTTAATCACACGGATGGCCTCACTAAAAAACGGGTCTAGTAAACCGTCTGGAATGTGGTGCGAAACTGCCGTACACAGCACGAGGTCTACACTTTTGTTTTGTAATGGAAGGCGGGTAGCATCGGCACGAAGGCCACTATCTTTAGGGAATTTTTCCCTAAACCCCCTTAGTTTTAGCTGGTCGTTGTCGAGGCAAATGTAATGCTGGGTCGGCGAAAAAAGCTCACGATTATTGCCTGTGCCACCCCCTAAATCCACGATGACCGCATCCGGCGCGACAGACTGGAGGTGAGTTATCAACTTTTGACGCACCAATTGTGCCCCCACTAACTGCTGTACACGGTCATAAACATAGGGATTGGATACAATTTGATGGAGCAGTTTTTGTACCATAGTCGCTTAGGGTTTGTGGGCAATCGCGAGTAAAGAGGTTCCGATAGGCAGAGTCTTGCGCCGCGCTATCAGACGGGTTTCTTGCATCAAGATAGTTCTTAGAAAGCCATTCAGACCGGGCGTAATCTTGAGTTCACGGGTAGCTAATTCGTTGGCAGATGCTTGATGTGTTTCAATTGATTTATCTCGATTCGTCAATCCGGTGATTTTTCGGCCTGTCCAGACCAGCGGGAAAATACTCGCCATATAGTAGCTGATGTATTCGACCTTATATCCACTCTTGGTCAATTTTTCGGCGAGGTCATTTTTTTGATAGCGCCGACAGTGATGAGCCGCCTCGTCAAAATAGCTCCATAGGGATGGGTGGGCTGGCACGGTCAACAACAGCTTTCCCCCGGACGCTAACATTGAAAATAGATCGGTGAGTACCTGCAAATCATCGGGCAGGTGTTCCAAGACATCAAATAGGCCGATGAGGTCAAATTGGGCGCTAAAGGGCGGATTGTGCATATCGCCTTGAATCAGTGGACAATCCACACGCCGACGGGCATATTGCAATCCTTCCCCAAATAAGTCCATACCGATGACGAGTCCATTGGCGCAGACCTGTTCAAGGTGACGTAGCACGTTGCCTGTCCCACAGCCGACCTCCAAAACGCGATAGCCATCGGGTAAAGGCGTCACAATCTGTTGGACAAGGGTGCGGATGATATGATTGCGGACACGAAACCAAAAATGGCGGTCTTCAACCTCGAACAACAGTGGGAAAAATTGGGCATCATAGCTGGTGGTCATCGGCTAGTCATCAAACCATTTGTGGAAGGTATAGAAGGCGTAACGCGGCTCGAAACCCAATCGAACCCACACTTTTTGGACGGCTATATTGGTGATCTGGGTCGAGACAACCATTGTCGCGGCCTGTTTTGCCAACAACCATTCCATTCCGGTAATTAGAAATGAGCGATATAAGCCTTTGCCCTGTGCTTCTGGCAGAACTCCACCAATAACAGCTTGGCCCTCTTCGGGAGTGTTTAATTGCATAGTGATAAACCCGATAATGGCATCACCTTGTGCCGCAACAAATACATCGTCAGCGACATCTTTGGAGAGGCACGAACGCATGGCCCACGAGATATAGGCCTCATCGCATTTAACTTTATCGAGGCGGCTGTCGGCATGATAATGGCCTGAATAGCCGTCGAATGCGCGGGCGGCTACTCTGCGAATCTGATCTTCGTCACCCGGACGCATCAGCCGGATAATATCCTGATTGGGATTGTCGGGAATCTTGTGACGTACCAAGTCACGTGAGAAAACGACCAGTGTATCCATCAGCAGACTGCCGGCACATTCCATCGCCTGTGTGACCGCAATTTCGGAGGTATAACAGCGTGCAATCAGCATTTTGACTTGATTGGCCCGACAAAAATCCATGATCGTGGGCCATGTTTCGGTAGTGACAAGATTGGTACGTGCGACCCGGATGCCAAAACGCTCCTCGTCAATTGCCGAAAGTGAGACTCCGTCCGATTGTTTCATTTTTGAACATCACCCTGAGAAATTGAATTAAATCCGATGGTATTGCGGATAACACTCGATGGGCGGTGCATACTGCGAAAATGAATCCGCCCCAAATATTCCCCAATAATGCCGATACCAAACAACTGCACCCCGGCGAAGATCGTGATGACCGAGGCCAGAAAAGGAAATCCGGGTACACTGCTTCCTTCAATTACGTAGGCTCCCATTACAATAAGCAGTAGTAAGAAGCCAAAAATCGTGAATACGAAACCAGTTAAGCTGGCAATACGAAGGGGTAAGGTACTAAAACCCGTCATCATATTTAAGGTGTGATTGAGCAGTTTGAGCAGAGTATAATTCGATTTTCCCACTTGCCGGGGTTGATGCTCCACTGTGACCGACCCGAAGCGGGTGGTGCCCCACGTCAGCAGTACATCCAAAATCATATCCGGGCTGTGATAATCGGCGAAAGCACGGCGCAATTCGGTTCTAAAAATCCGAAAGGCGCTGGCATGGCGGGCAGTTTCAAATCCCATTGAAGCGGCAAGGGCTAATCGGGTCACCCGCGAGGCCAGATCACGCCATAACTTGTCACGCCGCTGGATGGGTGTGCCATACACCACATCATATCCCTCGGCTAATTTATCCAATAATTTCGAAATCTCTTCGGGGGGGTGCTGCAAATCGTCGTCTATCGTGATAACAAGCTCATATCTAGCGGCGCGAATCCCGGCAAGTAGCGCGTTATGCTGTCCATAATTCCGCATAAAATTGATGCCATGCACCCAAGAATAGGTCTCCGTGATGCTGGATGCCACATCCCAACTTCTGTCGCGGCTGCCATCGTTGACCAAGATCACCTCAAATTGACTGGTGACAGTCGGGAGAACGGCGGCGAGGCGTTCAATTAAGGGGGTAAGGGTGGCTTCACTGTTATAGACGGGAACGACGACGGAACAGGTAGGTTGATCTGGCATATTACCCTACATACTGGCTGAGAATGGAATCAACACGACTGGCATAGCCTCCGCCGAACAAATTCATATGCACCAACAACGGGTAAAGTTGATAGAGGGCGCGGCGGCTGGGATAGCCCGGTTCAAGCGGATAGGCGGCGTGATAGGCGTCATAGAAGCGTTTGGCGAATCCACCGAATAATTCAGTGAAGGCAAGCTCGACTTCGCGGTTGCCATAATACACGGCGGGGTCAATGATGGCGGGTTGCTGGTTGGCGAGAATCATCACATTGCCGCCCCATAAATCGCCATGCAGCAAACTGGCAGGGGCATCTTGAATCAATTTTGGCAGATGAGCCAAAAAAACTTCCAACATGCGTTCGCGCCCCGGACGCAGCATCCCTTTTTGGCGGGCGACTTCCATTTGGGGGCGAATGCGCTGTTCAGCATAAAAATTGACCCACGAATCATGCTGAGAATTCGATTGGGGCAGCGATCCGATGAAATTATCATGATCGAGGCCGTGCTTAGGGGCGGTTTGGCGATGCAGCGCGGCGAGTCCTTGACCTAATTGCTCCGGCGTCTGCAAATTCGCTTGACCTGTTTCCAGCCATTCTAAGACCAGAAACGCGGGGGTATCGCCTTCGGCTTCCTGCACGGCGATAACTTCCGGCACGCGCAGGGTTTTGGAATCACGCAGGAGTTCTAGACCCTCTGATTCGGCGGTGAACATACCCCCTAGCGCGTTTTCATTCCATTTGATAAATAACAATCCATCGGCTGTGGCAATTTGCGCGGCGTGGTTGATGTCGCCACCGACACAAGGGTACACATCTTTGGGCACGATATTGAATTTGTCGCGCAGTGTACTTTCGATTCCCACAGGCAGGCGCATTGGGACAGTCCTTATAGCTCGTGCGTCTTGCGTATTTCCGCCAATAAACCTTTGGAGGCCGCCGATACTAGGTCATACACTTCCTGAAATCGCCCATTATAGTAAGGGTCAGGGACTTCGCGTTCGGGTTGATCGGGTGCGTAGTCCAAAAACAGCCGGATGTACGCTTTGGTGTCACTAGGCTGACGGCTGTGTATATCCGCGAGATTATCGGCGTCCATCGCCAAAATATAATCAAAATTGTAAAAATCGTTGCGGGTAAGTGTACGCGCCCGTCCCCGATAGTCAATGCCGTGTTCCTGCAAAACGCGCCGTGTGCCACTATGGGCCTGTTCACCTGCATGATAGCTGGCGGTGCCGGCGGAGTCTATGAAGATTGCTTCATCTAACCCGGCCTCATTGACTATGTGTTGAAAGACGCCTTCCGCCATTGGTGAGCGGCAGATATTCCCTAAACAAACGAAGAGTACGCGAATCATAAGCCCTATGTGAATCCTCTATATTATTCAATGGCGGAATATATTAGCATATCTGAACGGCTTTGTCTGTTGGTTTAATTGATGGAGAAATAGTAGATTACCAAGCGATGAAAAACGGTAGTTTATATGTGATGCTTTCTTCTGCTGCTCTTTTGATCATCATACATGCATCATGAACACTACCCCATGTATGGTTGCTATAGCTTGGTACATTGATAGCGACAATTTGGGCCGTGACTTGGCTCAAAAATTCTAATTCTGTTTTGGCTTGGATGGAGGATGCAATCGAAAATTCCTCTTTGTCATCTGGATAATTCTCTGGAATTGCATCTATAAAGAGAGGATACTCAAAGTCAACGGGTAAATACCATGAGCGGTAGATGTTCCGATCCAATGTATGTGGAAAGTGTTTGCAGTTGTTACGGAGCGCTTCATACTGATACTCTGATGGTGATCTGCGTGCTTGCTCAACGACTTCAATCAGGTTGCGGATATCATATTGAGGATAACTCTCAAGGTCTTTTAATGCCCATGCGAGACTGAGTAGAACACTGTATCTACCGTTCCCAATAGAGGTATCTAGCCTATCTTCATAAGGATAAGGTTCTTGCCAAGGAGGTGTCGTCCAGCCGAATACTTTGCAAATGGCATCTAGTTGGGCTTGCTCCATTACGTGCTGGAATCGACGTGAATCATTCTTATAACGTCTTTCTTCAGGGATTAAAACACTTTGAACTTTAACAACAACACCCATTTTAACTTATCCTTGTTATAGTCTAAGTTCCAGCGATTTTGGGTAGTTCTCTACCTATCTCCTCCAAAATCCGATCCCGATACTCAATCCGCTCCAACCAATCGGTGGGCCATGCCCCAATGCCATGATAAGCACCAGCGAACGCCCCGGCAATACACGCGATGGAATCTGAATCACCGCTGGTGACAGCAGCCCGGCGAATCACAGCAATCGGATCATCGGGGTACATCAAAAAACAGAATAGGGCTGTTGCAAAGGCTTGTTCCGCGACCCAACCTGCTCCGGTCGTTAGGCAGGGGTCGGTTTCCCGATCCATTTTTTCGAGGGCCGTATCTAATCTATCGAGTACACCCAAACATTCATCCCACCCATGCGCGATATAGGCTTGTGGTGTTGGCAGCATGAACGCCCGACTCCACAACTCACCCAACCAATCGGCATGATAGTTTTCACGTTGGGAGAGGGCATAGTCGCGCACCCGTTTGGGTAGCCCACGGGGTGTACCTCCATTACCCAAATCCGCGATCACAAAGGCCGTCAAATCAGCGGCGGCGAGTCCGGTAGGGTGTCCTGCGTGATGGCGGCCTGCAATTGGGCGATGCCTGCGCGGGTGATGGCATCCACATCCAATACCCCGACGGGCATGACGCGCATATTGGCCCCGCAGCCTTTGGAGCTAATTTGTGACGCCTCCAACCACGATTTGCCTTTTAGCATTTCTTCGCAGGCAGCAAGACAGGTGTTGCCGGGAGCACGATTATTTTCGGGGCTGTTGTACCATGCTAAAAAAGTGCGGCGAAATTCTTGGGCAAGGCTGTTGGGTTCAAGAGGTTTTGGAGCAGCAATAATCGCCTCAGCCACCGCGATCGCCATTTGGGTATCATCGGTAACAAGGGCCGGATTGCCTTCGGGGGCTTGGGGGCCATGTGGCGGGAATTTTTTGAGGATGCCTTCGACATTCAGAAATTCGGTTTCCGCGCCGAGGGCATCCCCCAATGCCATGCCGATGAGACAGCCGGAGATGTGTTGTTGATCCATATGCATTCCTTTATTTGGGTGGGTGCTCACCAGCCTTGACCCAGACCTTGCGTGCAGTCACAACACGGTCGATATTCAGCTTCAAACGAACCGCCGTTGCCCGTCCTACTGGGGTTTTGGCGAGAATCATTACCCCATCATCGTCCCATTTGAAGTGTTCGTGCCAGATTTGCTGACGCGGATTAAAGAGGGGGACTGTTTGGCCCGTTTCGGGGTCAATAGCTGAAGTCGCCTTTGCTTTGCTTAGATTGCATGAAGGGCAAGCTAAACATAGATTGTCGAGTTGGTTTCCCCCTTGTGGGTCTATATGTTCAAGGTGCATGGATTGACCACAGACGCGCTGACATGTTTGGCAGTATTCGCAGCAACCATGCGCCCGTGAATGGACGGTACGAACGATTTCTGCCCAAGACAATTCACTCATTGTCTGCTGCCATATCCTGACTTGTGATGGTATAACCTCGCTCCATCAATACGCCCGCCGCCCATGCCTTCCGCAGCATTAATCGCTGCCCACGCTCCACAAATTGGGATAACTCTTCGTATTCTTCGGGCGAAATCGTGCCAAAGTTATTGCGATCCATGAGAATTTGCATTCGGTCTTGGTCGCGCTTAGGCATTTGTTCACGGGCAATATTCCGCAGGACATCATCGGACAAGAATTTAAATGCAATCAATTCCGATTCTTCATCCAATGGTAAATCAGGTAGAGGAATAGACAAGACGGAGCGGAGTTGATCTAACACGACCTGCTCAATAGGTTGCGCTCGTGCTTCGGCGATTTGATGTATGGGGTCAAAAACAGCATCTGGCAATCTTACAGTAATCACATGGTCGGTCATAGCTCACCTCGGAAATTATTTACTGTCATCCTCTACCATGATAATCGAATTTACGCCGTTGCCCGTGCCGACTTGAACCAGTCTTCGGGGTGGATGTTCATGTATTCAAGGCTCTGATGGCGGAAATAGGTGTTATACAACTCGGCATAATGCCCACCTTTTTTCAACAGTGCCTCGTGGTTGCCCTCTTCGATAATCTCGCCCTCACGCAGCACAATAATCCGATCTGCGTTCTTGATGGTTGAAAGCCGATGGGCTACCACAATTGAAGTGCGGTCTTTCAATACCTCCTCCAAACCCTCTTGAATCAGGGTTTCGGTCAGGGGGTCAATACTGGCGGTGGCTTCGTCCAAAATCAAAATGGAGGGGTTTTGCAACAGCACCCTCGCCAAAACGACCAATTGTCGCTGACCCATCGAGAGATTGCCGCCACGTTCACCCGCAAGACTCTTTAGGCCATCGGGCAAGCTGTCAATCCAATCACCCCCACCGACCTGCCGTGCTACCTGTTCAACTTCGGTATCGGTGGCATCCGATTTACCATAGCGGATGTTTTCCATCACCGTGCCATCGAATAAAAATGGCGTCTGGGTGACGATGCCTAGATGAGCGCGGAAGGTATCTAAATTGAGATCACGGATGTCATGCCCATCAATCAAAATCTTGCCCTGTTGGAATTCGTAGAAACGGGCAATCAATTTGGTGATACTGGTTTTGCCTGACCCCGTATGCCCGACCAGCGCCAGTGTCTCGCCGGGGCGAATGGTTAGCCAAAAATCTTCCAAGACCCGTTCTTCGGATTCCTTATAGCCGAAATAAAGGCCCTCAAAACGGATTTCGCCGCGCATGGAGTCGAGTTTAGTATCACCCGTCTGCACTACTTTGGATTCGGCATCCAAGAGCGCAAAAACCCGTTCACCCGCCGCCAGTCCTAATTGGAATTGACTCCAAAATGACGCAATCCCGGTCAGCGGGAACCAGAACAGCGCCAACCCTTGAATGAACAGATACCAGTCGCCCGCACTTAATGAGCCATCGCGCACATTCAGGCCGCCGAAATAGACCAATGCCGCTGTGCCGATGCCTGCCAGAATGTTCAAAATCGGGAAGATGCCATTAAAGACATAACCCCGTCGCAGATTGATGCGATAGGACTGCTTGTTAACATCCTGAAAATCCTCATAGACGGCCTGTTCTTGGCGGAATGTTTTGGCGACGCCAATCCCGCTGACCGTTTCTTGCACGTGGGTACTGACCTCCGCCAAAATGCGTCGGGATTGGGTGACGGTATCGCGGGCCACCTTACGGAAGGCCACGGCTGTGCCAATAATCAGCGGGGCAAGGGCCAATGTAATCAGGGTCATCTCGACGCTGACGAGGAACAGATAGCCGATCAGCAGCACAATCAGCAATAATTGACTGAGCAGATTCATCACCAGCATGACCACATCGGCGAAAGCCTGCGAATCGGAGGTAACACGGCTGACGATTTTGCCGGAAGGGTAGGTATCATAAAACGATAGGTCACGGGCCAATATCGCGTCGAAAGCACCCTCACGCAGCCGTAACACCACATTGCCCACCGCCTCGGATGAATACCACTGCCGGACGGCGTTAAATGCCCATGCAAGGATGCCCAATACTGTCACGATAACCGAGATCGTGGCTAAATTACTATTGGTGATGTCACGGTCTAGATCATCCACGACCCGCGAAATATAAATTGGCAGGAGGGTCGAAAAAATAGACGACAGCACGATCACCGCCGACACACCCAACATGCGCCAGCGTTCGGATTGAAAATAGGCCACAATCCGTTTGACCAACTGGCGGTCATTGTAACTGCGGTCGTATTCTTCGGCTTCCAGTCCATCCAGAATAAAGCCCATGTTTCAATCTCTCCCTTAAACAGCCTGTGGCAGATTTTCCAGTGGTGGCAGTGCCATGTCATAACGCGCAAAAATTCGACGATAGTGGACAGAGCTACGCAGTAGTTCATCATGTGACCCGCTGGCAACTAATCTACCCTTATCCAGCACCAAAATGTGATTGGCCCAGCGAATCTGCGAAAGACGGTGCGTAATCAACAGGGTGGTGCGGCCTAGCTGCGCCCGACGGATAGCCTTTTGGATTTCATCCTCAGTGGCGCTGTCAATCGCACTGGTTGAGTCGTCCAAGATCAAAATACGTGGGTTGCTGAGAAAGGCCCGCGCTAAGGCGATACGCTGGCGCTGACCACCCGATAAGGTGACGCCGCGCTCGCCAACTTTGGTTTGATAGCCTTCGGTAAACGACATAATAAAATCGTGGGCTTGGGCTTCACGGGCGGCTTGTTCAATTTGCTCTTGGGTGGCTTCAGGATTCCCGAATGCGATATTTTCGGCAACACTGCGCGAAAACAGAAACACATCCTGCTCGATTTTGGAGATTTGCGAACGCAGGGCTGTCAAGTTCCATTCGCGCACGTCCACACCATCAATCAGAATCTTGCCACTCGTGACATCGTAGGTGCGGTTGACCAATTGAGTGAGGGTCGTTTTGCCACCCCCGGTTTGCCCCACAATCGCCACCGTCTGACCGGGTTGGATGCTAAACGAGATATTTTCGAGGACGATGTTTTCACCAAAGGCAAATCTGACGTCATCAAACACGATTTCGCCTTGCACTTCACTGCTATGCCCACCTGTATTTTCGTCGAGGTCGGTCTTGGCTTGGATGATTTCAAGGATACGCCGTCCACTGGCTAGGCCGTTTTGCAGCAGGGAAAGTGAGAACAACGAGACAAAGGTGGGCCAGCGCAGGACATTCATCAGACCCATCACGGCAATGATGTCACCGATAGCCAATGTGCCTTGCCGATACAGGATCAACGAATGTAGGAAGGTCATGCCTACCGCGACCCCATATAGCAGCATGGGCAGATAACCTGCTTCAATGCGCCCTTGCTGTACATACGAATTGCGAAACTTACCCGCATTGGCCCGGAACTTGCGGCGCTCGAACTCTTCTTGTGTGCTGGCTTTGACCGTGATGATACCAGAAATACTTTCTTCCAAGCCGGCATTCATCGCCCCAAATTCATCGTGTTGGCGCGAAATAACGGGATTGAGTCGTCCTACATATTCACGCACCGACAGCACATAGGTGACGACAAAAATAGCTGGCACAAGTAGCAACTGCCATTTGATGCCGACCAAAAATGTGATGGGAATCAGAAACCCGAAGAAAGTTTCATAGATGAAAAAGATGCCGGGGCTAATCATCACGTTCAATTGGCGTACATCGTCGGTTGCCCGTGCCATAATGTCGCCGACACGTTGGCGGTCGTGAAACACCTGACTTTTGCCCAGTAGGCTGGTGTAGAGTTCCTCACGCGCATCCCGTTCGACTTTTTGGGCAAGATTTTCCATACATAACGCGCCGGATAGATTCGAAATACCGTCGGCAACTAACATCGCCAAAATTCCGAGTGAAGCCCATAACAGGGCCTCGCGGGTTCCACCATCAATCAAAATGTTGGCGGCACGCCCAATCAATAGAGGAGCGCCAGCATACATCAGATGGCTGAAGATATAGAAAAACGGGGTGGAGAGGAACAACCTCTTGTAACGCCAAATATGTGAGATAATCCAGCGAAGGGGGCTGGCTTGATTATAGGAATAGGCATTTTGAACGGTAAACTCGCTTTTGGATTGCACAAGACGCTCCTGCAAGCATGTGATTTAGATTGTTGAGGACAACTAAGGGGATTACTAGAACATCCAAGCGATTATAACACAGGGGGTCATCAAAGGGAAGATCAAAATAGACCGTTGTGAACCGTCTACATATCAAAAAACTCCAATTTTGGAGAACTCACACACTAGGCGGTGGCTTGTCGCAAAAGCAGCCCGCGCATGATGACCCCCGTACCAATCGAAATCAACACAAGGCCGACGAAGGTTTCACCAAAATCGGCGATTTCCTGTGCATCAAGGAGTAGGCTAAGGCTCAAGCCAATTGCCCCTGCCCCACCTAGAAAAGCGGCGGCATTACGGCGATTGAGCGCGGATAGCGACCAAGAGAGGGAAATAAACAAAGTTACGGTAGGCCACCAACGGGTGATAATACTCGGTAGCTCGACCACATTGAGCAAGGTAAAAAATATCCCGCCTGCAACCAATCCTGCCGCAACCAGAAAAAGGCCCGGTGCAGCGACTTTGCTCCAGAAACCCTTCGAGGTGTCGTCGCGGTCTTCTTCGCGCGCTAAATATTCATAATATTGTGCCCGCTGCTGCTCTTGCTGCGACACCATCGGGTCAAATGGCACTACACCGCGTTCTTCCTCAATCACCCCTTCAATAATTTCTTCGTCGGAAGGGCGGGATGGTTGGGCTTCGGGCGGTTTTGACGCTGGACGGGTGACACGTGGACGGGAACGAAATGGCTCACTCATGACGACAACAATTCTCCTTGCAGATACGCAATAGTTGAATTATAGGCGATTTTGAAAATTTCGGAGAGTCTAGCCGTGTGACTTTCGTTATAATGGGAAAACCATATCTTGCCGCCACAGGGAGATACAAACCATGAGCGCTACCTTTGATAAATTGATGAAAACGCTTGAGGAAAAAGGCAGCTTAACCAATACCGAGATTGAAGCCGTTACGAAAGAACTTGGAGAGATGACGCCTCAAGAGATGATAGACCTTTCCGCCGCCCAAATTAAAAAGCAGCCGCGTACCGAAATCACGATGGAGCAATACCTTGCGGCGACAAAGGTGTTAGATGCTGCGGCAGAAGGTAGTCCCGAATATGAAGCGGCACTGAAGATTGTTGAAGCCTACGAAAAGGCCTAATATTGGATATCTAGCGAAAAAGGAATTCTATGCTCCTTAAATATTTCTATGATAAACCGCTGGCCCAAGCCGCCTATATGATTGGTTGTCAGGCAACCGGGGAAGCGATTGTAATTGATCCGGCCCGTGATATTACCCCCTATCTTAAAGCCGCTGAAGATGAAGGTCTGCGCATTACCCAAGTGACCGAAACCCATATCCATGCCGATTTTGTGAGTGGTAGCCGTGAATTGGCGTTTCAGACCGGGGCAACCTTGTATCTAAGCGATATGGGGACGGCGGATTGGAAGTATCAATTTGTGAATGACAACACGATTCTTCTGCATGATGGCGATACATGGCAGTTGGGCAAGATCAAGATCACCGCGATTCACACCCCCGGCCACACGCCAGAGCATATTGTGTTCCAACTTACCGATACCGCCGCCGCTGATGAACCGATGGGAATTTTTACAGGCGATTTGTTATTTGTTGGGTCACTAGGTCGGCCTGATTTATTGGAGGAGGCCGCAGGAATAAAGGGCACAAAAATCCCCGGTGCGCGTCAGCAGTTCCATAATATTCAGCGATTGAAGGGGATGCCGGATTATTTGCAGATTTGGCCCGGACATGGTGCAGGCAGTGCATGTGGCAAAGGCTTAGGGTCAATTCCTTCTAGCACATTGGGCTACGAAAAACGTTTTAATCCCTCATTTCATATTCCGAGCGAAGATGATTTTGTGAATTGGTTGTTGGATGAGCAGCCTGAACCGCCGTTTTATTTTGCACGGATGAAATATGTCAACAAGATCGGCCCAACCCTGCTCAAAGATTTGCCTATCCCTGTTCAACTCAATCGGGCCGAACTGGAAAAATGGTTGGAATCGGATGCTCTAGTGATTGACAGTCGCCCCGGTGAGGTTTTTGCCGAGGGTCATCTACCCAACGCGATCAATATTCCAGCAACCAGCACCAATTTTAATACTTACGCGGGGTGGTTGGTGGATTTCAGCAAACCCGTTGTGCTGATTGCCGTTGATTGGGAAGCAGACCGACTGATACGCGAGTTACGGGCGGTAGGAGTGGATAATATTGTAGGGATTGCCTCAACCGATTTGGCAAGCGGCCCGCAGGTTATCCCGCAGATCACTGCCCAAGAACTTGCTCAGCATCAGAATGGCTCCACGCTGATTGATGTTCGGTGGCACAGCGAGTATGAAGAAATTCACATGCCCAACGCGGTGCATATCCCATTAGGGTATGTGGTTCGCAATTTACCGGGGCTAGATCGAAATCAACATTATGTTGTCCACTGCCAAGCCGGGGTGCGCTCGGTGATTGCCGCCAGTATCCTGCAAAAACATGGCTTTGAGCATGTGACCAATCTGGTCGGCGGGATGGAAGCGTGGCAAAAGGCGGGCCTACCCATCGAACGCGGTGTGCATGAGACTGTGAAGGTCGAATAAATGAATACCTCATCCACTATCATGAACCCACCCCGTCAATTGGCGGTTATTGAGGCAATGTCAGTCGGCTTAAATTTCAATATGGCAAGTGAGCCACTGACGGGTTCACTGCTGCGTACATTGGTGCGTTCTAAGCCGGGAGGTAAGTTCCTTGAACTTGGAACGGGAACGGGAATATCAACGTGTTGGATGTTGGATGGCATGGATTCAAATTCTACACTGTTGACCTTAGATAATGATATGCGGGTTCAAAGTGTGGCTCGTCGAGCGTTGAGTGATGATTCACGGGTACAGTTCTTTCATGCCGAGGGGTCTGCCTTCATTGACCAGTTGTCTCAAGAAGGGCAGACCTTCGACTTTATCTTTGCCGACACATGGCCCGGCAAATTTTACTATCTGGATGAAACCCTCAGATTATTGAAGCCGGGTGCACTGTATGTGGTGGATGATTTGCTGCCTCAATCCAATTGGGCCGACGATCACTCCGGCAGCGTAGCGATATTTCTACAACACATGATCGAACGTCATGATTTGGTCATGACGCCTCTGATGTGGTCAACGGGATTGTTGATTGCGACCAAAATCTAGCCCCGGCGTTTGTCTTTTTTGTCACGCCGATCTTTACTGCCGCTTTTTTCACGGGCTACTGCTTCGGAGCGCCGCCGCCATGTTTTGTCGGGATCCATTTTAACCACACGCGGGGTAAATTCTGCCATGATTTCTACCAAATCGGCTTGTTCTTCCATAACCTTGCGAATGTCCTTATACGCGCCGGGGGCTTCGTCCAACCCGCCGGACAGGAGATCAACACCCGCATCTTTCAATCGCTGCTGCACCTCGGGCCACTCAAAACGTTTGTAGGCAGCTTGACGGGACATGCGACGGCCTGCGCCATGGGAGGCACTGTTGAGCGATTCGGGGTTGCCTTTGCCACGCACGACATAACCCGGTGTCATCATTGTGCCGGGAATCACGCCGTAAACGCCTAAACCTGCTGGGGTCGCGCCTTTGCGGTGGACAACAAGATCTTCGCCTAGATGATGCTCTTTCCATGCGAAATTATGGTGATTTTCAATGCCGCCCAAAACCTCAAAGCCAATCGCGGCGGCGACCCGCTGATGAATGACGGCATGGTTGGCGCTGGCATAACGTCCGGCGAGGTTCATAGCGATCCAATATTCCGCGCCTGCCCCGTACATATCCAGCCACGCCAGATGCCGATATTCTTTGGGCAGGTCGGCGTGAATATTCATGGCGATCTCGGTGTAATAATTGGCGAGTTCAAATCCCAAGCGGCGGCTGCCACTGTGACTTAATAGTGCCAGATAGGTGCCGGGGGGGATTTTGCCAAATGCGCGTGATCCCTCGCCCTGCAAATCTTCTGTACCATTGATTTCATGCTGTACCTTTAGCACCCCAAATTCGACAAAATGATTGCCTGAGCCACTCGTGCCAAGCTGTCGTGCCGCCTCCCCTTTCAGCTTCTTGGCAAGAATGAGTTCATTCCATGCGGGGTCATCCATTACCGGATGTTCGGCGCGTATATGAACTTCGCCACCTGCACCAAACGCGGTGTTTTCTTCCAGTGCGCGACGAAAGCGTTCCTTTTTTTGGTCGAGGATGTAAGGCTGAACGTTAAAGATGGTCAGACGCATCCGACAGGCAATATCTACGCCGACGCCATAGGGGATGACAGCATCTTTGGTTGCTAAGACGCCACCAATCGGCAGACCATAACCTGTGTGGGCGTCTGGCATTAATGCCCCTAGTACGGAAACCGAAAGTTGGGCCGCTCGCTCCATTTGCTCCCGCGCACTGGGTTCAATGTCGGCCTTGCCCCAGATTTCATAGGGGATCGGTTTTTCTCGCAACTTGTCCACTGCAATTGTGTCCTGTGTATCTAAAATTATCTAAGGCTCACTATGGTTCAGTTCTATCATATAACAAAATAGGCCAATTGCCTAGAGCCTGTGCTCAGCGGTAACCGTCTCATAACTTGGTAAATCGGCTTCAAGGTGACGAATGCTACGGAGTACCCACATACCCGCCGTCGCCATCACAATCAACAAGCCAATAGCCACGAACAATAAGCCCATGCCTGCTCCATCCTGATTCCCAAACAGCGGCTCGACTATTGCCCAATGCGACCCCTTTACCGCTGGCTCAAGCACATGATCCACCAATGCCCCGGTGATCAAGAATGACAATGGTGTAGTTAACATGAACAGTTGATCTGTGACGGCAAAAACCCGGCCCTGCAAATCGGGGGGTGTTTTGGTTTGCAAGAGGGTGTGAAACAATGCGCCGGTGAGAGGCAGAGGAAACATCGCCATAAAAATGCTGAATCCTAATAACAGGGGATGCCGCACAATCCCAAACGCGATCAAAAATAGACCGTGAACGAAATAACCAAGCAAGATGGTATACAGCCGATGGGGCGTTTTTCCGATGATGGCGATGGTCAACGCCCCGGCAAATGCACCCAAACTCATCATCCCCAGTAATAAGCCCACCGTCGTGTCATTCTTGACAAGGGTACTGAAATAGGGAATAGCGAGTTCCAACGGGCCGTTGATTAAAAAGAAGATGAAAGCAAGGTAGACAACCATCACCAGCAACATTTTGCGCTTTTGCAGAAACAGCCAACCACCTGCCATTTCGCGCCAAAAATGGGTGCCGATTGTTTGCGCTTCTTTTGAGGTTGGTGGACGCGGGATGAACAAACGGGAAACGACTAGAATAGCGATCACGAAGGTTGTCAGGTCAATCGCAATCACCCCGGCTAACCCAACGCCGCGATAGACAAGGCCCGCCAAAACGGGCGCGATTACCCCCGCCATTGGGAAACCAATTTGCTTGATGCCATTGGCGCGATCACGCTGATTTTCTGGTACGAGCATGGTAATGGCGGCTTGGCTGGCTGGTGATTGGATTACACTAAATGTACCTTGAATCAGCATTGCCAGATAGAGATGCCAGAGTTCAAACGAATTGGTCACAAGGCTAATCAACAATATACAGGAGGCAACGGCCTGCCCGATATCACCCAACATGATCACGTGGCGGCGCTCCCATCGGTCGGCCAATAACCCGGTAAAACTGCCGAGGGCCATGCCGGGCAGTTCAGCGAAAAAGGCGGTGGTCAGTAGCGGGGAGGCATTTCCGGTGCGATCAAAAACCCATAATCCAACCCCAATTCCGGTCATACGACTGCCGATGAGGGAGAGCATTTGGGTCATAACAAGAGTGTAGAAAGTCTGTAGATTTTTCATCGTGGTGTCAGTGACGTGAACGCGAATCTCAAGCTATAATCGTGTATTGGAACCAAAAAAACAACCTATTGAGTTATGGCAATGAATTTAGCAGCATTTTTTCAGGAATCGGCCCGACGGACTTTACTATCTGAGGTCATTCGACATTTCCCCCCAAGCGGCTCGGAACTTCGCCTACTGGACGTTGATTCGTGTCTTGCACGGTTTCCTGAAATATCAGCGATTCGCTCTCAGCGACCCGATTTGCTGCTTATTGAAACCCCACTAGCTGAAATTGGGCACTACGCAGATGCCAATCTTGACGCAGCGATGGCATTTTTGACACACGATCATTTTGATACGATGCCATTTTTCTTGGAAGAAATTCGGCGGGTACTGCGCCCCGGTGGTCGGTTTATTTTGTTGTTCTCCTATATCGTCCCACGCAACCTCGAGAGGGCGGGTTTTGCCCGCATTCTTGCCGAACCTTTGCTAAATGGCGAAATCGCGCTTAATCGTGGCGAGAGGCCATATGCTGAGGAATTGAACACATTGGAACGATTACAGGCGATTGCTGAAAACGAAAATCAGGCGGGCCTGCTGCAAGGAATACAATTATTTGATTCACCGGGACGCTTCATTCATGTTCTGGTTCGTCAAACACCCAACAAACCCGGCTGGGCCTTAACGCCAGAGGATAAAATTGTATGGGATACGATCGCGGTGCAAAACGAACCGCATAAAACAATTGCCCTTGCGTTTACCGCCCTTCCGAAAGCGGTCGCATTTATGCAGGCGGCAATACGGGCGGGCACGATTCGCGATGTCAACAAAATCGCCAAATTTAGTAAGGCCGCCGCAGCCGAATGGCCTTTTCCTTTGCTGCTAAACCCGACGGTGGAACAAGTCCACGCGGAATATCGTCTTACCGGTGAGTTTATTTCCATAGACCCCACCACCGCCGAAACCCCCGACGAATAGGGGGATGGCCGAATTTTTACACTATGCTATAGTTCAATATATGGAAGATCTTAGCGGCTCACAACTCAGCAAATACCATTTGATTGACCGAATCGGGCGGGGGGGCATGTCGGATGTGTACCGCGCACGTGATGTCACTGGCGGGCCAGAAGTCGCCGTCAAAGTGATGCACGTCAATGCGGAAACTAACGATGTGTTCTTGAAGCGTTTTGAACAGGAAGCCCGTATCGCTTCGGGAATGAAGCATCCGCATATTTTGCAGACGCTCGATTTTGGCTTGGATCGTCATTATCCCTATATGGTGACACGCTTGGTTATGGGTGGGACGCTGGCTTCGATTTTGAAGCGCTATGGCCCGGTTGCGCCTGAACAGGCGGGACGCTGGTTGACCCAAGTGTCGTCGGCATTAGATTATGCCCATGCCCAAAGTGTCATTCACCGCGACTTGAAGCCTACCAATATTTTATTAGATGACAAAAATGATGCTTTTTTGACCGATTTTGGAATTGCAAAATTATCCGTACCTAATACCGAAGGGCTTACGACCACCGGCAATGTCATCGGCACGCCGACCTATATGGCTCCAGAGCAATGGCGCGGCGAAGACCCCACCCCTTTGACCGATGTTTATGGGTTGGGCATTCTGATGTATTTAATGATGACCGCCAAGCCACCCTTTGAAGCGGATACGCCCCATTCGTTGATGTATAAACACCTGAATGATCCACCACCACCGATGCGCCGATATTCCCCCGCGATAACGGAAGCATTGGATATGGTGGTGATGAAGGCACTTGCCAAACACTCGACTGATCGTTACCGATCGGCAGGTGAGTTTTCGCAGGATTTTCAACGCGCCTTGAAAAATCAGCCGACGGAGGCCCAACAAAATCCCCCACGTTTTGTGAAGGCCGAGCCACAGGCTTCCATGCGTGAGACGAATCCGGGGCGAGTGCAGCTACCAACTCCAAGTGCGCCGCCGATGATGCCCCCGCCTGTTTATGGCCCGCCGCAAATCTATCAGCAGTCTGCGCCGCCAGACTATAATCAAGCTCCCTATGGGTATCGTCCATCAGGGAATTCTGAGCCGTACTATCCGCAGGCGGTTGTCCAAAAAATCCAGCGTGATAAAAAGAAGCGTAGCAGCCAGATTCGTTCGTGCCTGTGGGTAGCCGTATTGCTCGTTGTCATTGGTGTGGCGGCCTTTGCCTTTGGTAGCGACCCTGATCGCTGGCTACCAAGTGAAGAGCCAGCCGAATCGAGCCAGCAGATCATTACTCCACAACCTTCTTTAACGCCTGTCCCCGGCGAAAAAGGTCAAGTGAGCATTAGTGCCCCGCTGAATGGGACGCAATACACGGTTGGATCGCCAGTCATCATTTCTATCACAGCGACTGATCCGATCAATGTCTCGCGGGTTGAGATGCGCCGTTTTGGTTTTGTATTGGAAACAAAAGAAAATATATCCGGCGGACGTACCTTTACGACCGAATTTAGCTACATCCCCAAGCAACCGGGGCGGCATATTTTGGAATTTATTCCTTTTCAGATCAACGTTCAGGGGAACTCGACCTTTTTGGAAATCGTTGTGCGTTGAAAAGCGAGGGGGATGGCCGAACCATCCCTAGTAATGGCCTCAAACAGTAGGTCGGGTTCGCTCAAAAAACAGTGTGGGGGCAGAGATTCCAGCGGCAATAACCCCCAGAATCATCATCGTCTGAATGCCATTGATGCTGGCTTGTACCAATAGGCTTTCGCCGGTTTTCGAATCAGCCGTGCTTAATTGGATCAGGCTTAACATTGTGCTGTAGGCAAACCGGCCCGGAACAAGCGGAATGCTGCCGCTAATAGTAAACACGGTAGCTGGGGCGTGCCAGCGTTTTGCAAACAGATACCCCAGTAGGCCAATGATAACCGCCCCAATCAGGCTGCCACTGACAATGGTTGCGCCCAGCTCGATGGACAAAGTACGACTACCGTGACCAATTGCCCCGCAAGCCACGCAGCCAATCAAGGTGCGGGTAGGAACGTTAAACAGCATCGAAAAACCCAACGCGGCAATACTTGACCAGAACATATCTTGGGTGACTTCCCATGCAATACTTGTGATGTCAATCATAACCCGTTGACCCCCATGATCTCCATCGCCAGCGACAATCCAAGCGCGATACCCATTGAAACCAACCCACCTGAAATCCCGCGTGTGATGCCTGTGACCAGATGCCCCTTGATAATGTCGTCGGCAGAGTTGATGAGCGCTACCCCGGGTACGAGTAGTAGCACCGATGAGGCCAGCGCGACTTGCGGGTCATCGCTCCACTCGAACGCACTTGGCAGGCTGGCGATCAATCCGGCGACAAAGGCGGTGGCAATGACCACCAAGAACATATTAAAATGCCGTCGGGATAGCTCCTGCCGGACGAAGGTGGCGATGGCTGAGGCGACAAACGTCATGCTAAAAACTACCGTATCGCCCCCAAACAGGCGGCTAAACGCGGCACACGCTAGCCCAACCATCAACACAACCTGCCAGCGTTTATAGTGTGAGTGGATTTGGCTAATCCGCTGTAATTCTGAACGCACAGCAAAGCGATCCAATTCGCCGCTTTCGATGCGACGGCTGAGGCGGTTTATGGCGGATACTTTGGTCATATCCACTTGTAAGCCGACTACCCGCCGAATTTTAGTGCGAAATTCCTCGCCACTGATGGTTGTGGCGACTATCGCATTGGGGGAGACTAAAATATCCATCCATTCGCAGCCAAGATTGGTTCCCAAGCGATGCACAGTGCTTTCGACTCGTTGGGTTTCCGCCCCGTGCTGTAATAGAATCTGGCCTGCCCACAAGGACAAATCAATAATGTCGCGTAGTTCTTCCCGATTTAACGGGGGTTTTTGAGGCACTGTGGAGTTCGCCATGTTTCTTGCACTCCCTATGATTGAACATGAACGTCTTCTATCATAGCTTATCATTCGCGTGCCATAATTGTGCGAAAAGTCACAAGATGCGGGTCGGTTGGCAAAATTTGCCAGTCAGTTGAATAATGTGCCAATTATCACTTGCAGGGGAGAGACGAATGTCCCAAGAGAAAATCGCTCTATTCGAAAATAAGCGGATTGTGCTGGGTGTGACAGGGAGTATCGCGGCCTACAAAGCGGTTGATCTTGCCAGCAAATTGACCCAAGTCGGTGCACTGGTGGATGTCATCATGACCGAGGCGGCACAGCAATTTGTCACCCCCTTGGCATTCCAGTCTGTGACGGGTCGCCCCGTCTACACCGATTTGTGGCAGGCCGATAGCAGCGGCGGATTGCCCACCCATATTGCGCATGTGGGACTTGGCGAAGGGGCCGATTTGTTGGTGATTGCCCCAATGACGGCCAACACGATGGCAAAATTGGCACATGGCCTTGCCGATGATTTATTGTCCGTAACGGCGTTGGCAGTGCGCTGTCTCGTGATGATTGCCCCGGCGATGGATGGTGGGATGTATCAGCACGCCGCGACACAGGACAACCTCGCCACTTTGCGCGAACGGGGAGTGCAAATTATCGAGCCGGAAGTTGGTCGTTTTGCGTCGGGATTGGTTGGTCAGGGCCGTTTGCCGGAGACTCCCACATTGATAGGGCTTATCCGTCAGGCATTGGCACAAGAGGGCCCATTAGCAGGCAAGCGAGTTGTGGTGACGGCGGGGGGTACAAAAGAGCCGATTGACCCGGTGCGCTACATCACCAATCGTTCAAGTGGCAAGCAGGGTTATGCTGTTGCACAGGCCGCTTTGGATGCAGGCGCGGCGGTAACCTTAATCAGCACGGTTGATCATCTGCCCATACCGATAGGCACATTGAAAGTCAAAGTCAGTTCGGCAGCGGAAATGCTTGAGGCAGTTCAGGAAGCGACGATTAACGCCGATGTGCTGATTATGGCGGCGGCGGTGGCGGATTTTCGACCCGCGACGGTTGCTACGCAGAAAATCAAGAAATCGGATGATAATCAGACGGGCATCATGTTGGAACTTGCCCGCACTGAAGATATATTGCTGGCGGTCAAGTCCATGCGGCAGCAGTCGGGTTATCCGCGCTGTGTGGTCGGTTTTGCTGCTGAGAGCCACGATTTATTGACGAATGCGGCCTTGAAATTGGAACGCAAAGGCTTAGATTTTATCGTCGCCAATGACATCACCGCCGCCGATGCAGGCTTTGAGGTCGAGACCAATCGCATAACGATTTTGGATGCCGTCGGGGGACGCACTTCATATGACCTCTTGAGTAAAGCACAGGTCGGGCAGGTTATCGTTGAACGGATAGCCGAAATCTTGACAGGTAAAAAATCTTAGAACATTTGTTTTCATTATGAAGTAAAATAGAAATAAATCCGGAACGGAGCATAATAAGAATGTCTGACGGGAAAAAGGTCTACGAAGAATTGCGCGATATGCTGGTAATAACGGAACAGGTAACGCCGCGCCAGATGTTTGGGGCACCGAATCTTATGGCGAGTGGCTATGCGTTTGCGGCGCTGTATTATGATGATTTACTGGTCAAATTGAGACCAGAAGATTATGCCGAGGCGATCGCTCTGGAGGGGGCAAAAGCCTTTGACCCGATGGCAACGGGCAAACCCATGACCGGATGGCTTACCATTCCGTCACAGCACGCCGATCACTGGGAGAAATTTGCACGCGCCGCCCTTGAATATATCCGCGAGATGCCGCCGAAGAAACCGCGCAAAAAAGTCCCCAAATTGCCCAAGCCTATCAATCGAAAATAATGGAAACAAAAAGGGGCAGTTGATTAGTCTGCCCCTCAAAAAAGGATCTAATTCTTTATTCGCCGTTGGGCGTGATTTCGACTTCCGGTGCAACCCATTCCGCCCCGTTTACATCGAGATCAGGGAAGGCTTCCACCAAGCTGGCGAGGGCAGCAGCGGCGAGATCGGCACGGGCAGCAGTTTCGTCAGCGGCGGCTTCGATGACAGCATATGTCAGGGCGATGTCGGCGGTGCGTGCCCACAGTTCAACATCGAGTTGACCAACACCCAGTTCAGACGGCCAAATCAGTTTGTTGATTTCGCTCATCTGCCATGTTTGGTGACCAACGCCGAGGGCCGAACCTTCAGCCAACACGTAATCAACGCAGTCGCCGGGGTTGTCACGGCAATAGATCCAGCCACGGAAGCTGGCGGCAAGGAATGCAACGGTGGTGGCTTGGTTGGCTTCATCACCGAGCCATTCTTCGTTGGCATAGATGCCGTCTTCCAGCATGGCCGTGCCGACTTCGTTTAGGTCAATGACGTTCAGATCTTCTAGTGTGAAGACCGGGAAAGCGCCATCATCACCCACAAATTCCAGTACCTGCGCCAATTCGTTATAGGTCATAGCGGCGGCGGCATCTAATTCACCATTGATGAAAGCGACCATATCGAAGGCTTGTGGAACGACGTTGACGTCATTGGGGTCTTCGGGGTCGAGATCATTGGCGACCAAAGCAGCGAACAAGGGCAGTTCATTGCCTGCGAACCATACGCCGACGTTCTTGCCTTCGAGGTCTTCGATGCTCTCGATACCGCTGTCGGTAAAGGCGATTTCACGCATACCGCTGCGCTGGAAGATTTGGGCCACATTGACGGGGCCGCTACCACCACCGTTGACGATGGCTTCACGGGAAGCCAATGCGCTACCTGCCCAGTCAATGGCGAATTCCGCACCACCGGCTGCCAATACCTGTTGAGGGCTGATGTCGGGGCCGCCGGGGATAATTTCCACGTCTAGACCCGCTTCTTCATAGTACCCTTGATTCAACGCGGCATAGTAACCAGCAAACTGTGCCTGAGTTACCCACTTCAATTGCAGGCGAACTGGGGTCAAATCTTGTGCTTGGGCAGTCTTGTGTTCCGCGCTTGGTCGGAAGGCGCCTACTACCACCAAACACAGCATCAGCAATAAAACTAGACCCTTACGTGTGTGCTTCATAACAAACTCCTTTGAGATCTCCTCTAATTTTTTTGAAGCATTGTCCAACGCGATGTATCCCCTTTAGCGGGAATCACTGCGGAAAGACCGATACCAAGGCATCGCGGTGCGTTCCATCATAGAAATGAAGGTATAAAATCCGATGCCTAACAGGGATGTCATGATGATCGCCGACCAAGATTCGGTCATTTTGAGTAAGGCGGCGTCATTTTTGATTTTAAAACCGAGCGCGGTATTGGGTGTCCCGCCGAAATATTCGGAAACAATTGCCCCAATCATCGCCAGCGTGGTTGCCAGTTTTAGGGCGCTAAAAATAAACGGCAAGGCATTCGGCAAGCGAACATGCCAGAAAATTTCTAGTTGGCTGGCGGCATAGGAGCGCATGAGTTCAATTTGAATGGGTTCGACACTGGTCAGGCCACGCACCGTGCTAATCATAGCCGGAAAATAACACAAGACGGCGACAATTGCTACTTTAGAATCGGAACTGGTCAGGCCAAACCATGCGTTGGCAATCGGCGCGAATGCGATAATCGGTACGGCATTGGCCGCAATCGCCAGCGGCAAAACAGCTTTGCTGAATCGCAGAAATCGTGCTGAAATAATCCCGGTAAAAATACCTGCTGCACATCCCACCGCAAAACCGCGTAAAGCGTTTTGGAAGGTGAACCACCCACCGGCGATAAGATTGGGATAAATCTCTTTGAAAGTTTCCCAAATAACCGTTGGCTTGGGTAGCAAGAACTGCTGAATTTCAAAAACCCTTACCCCATACTCCCACGCGAACAGCACCAGCACTGCTGTGGCAATCGCAGCGATGTTTTGGCGCAGAAGTTTGGCATACAACCGCAGGCGCTCCCATGGCGACCATAAATAGATGACACTTACCAGTGCCATGCCTGCCAGCACTGCGCCCCAATCGGCGGCTTTAAGGGGTTCAATGCGTTCTGCTGTGAATACTTGGTTGCCATACACAGCGGGGTCGACATCGTAATAGTCAGCAATGAGATTTGAATCGCCCCATACCGAGCCGAGAACCGTTAACACAAAAATCGCTAGGCCAAGCGCAACGGTAATACGCAATCGGCCCGTCGTAGTGGCATAGTCTGACCATAGGTCGCGTTGGATGATGAACAGGAGTCCCACAGCCAACAACAGCAGCAATGCCATGAGGCTTTGTTGATCACGGAATTGATCGGCTAGGCCAGATTCTTGTCGCCACAACGGATTAAACTGTAGATAGGTAATGGCCCACAAAACGAGTACCGCCACCGCCGCTGCATCTTTGGCAACGACAGGCCAAATCGAGCTAGTTTTATTATCAAAGTTGAATTTGGTGTAGCGCCGAACGCTTTCCCACGGCGACCATAAATAAATCGCCGAGGCCAATCCGATGCCTCCCAATAAGGCCATGCCATGCAGAGCTTTCATGGGGGCTGCCAGTTCACCTGCTTCTTTTTTGCCCATCTGTAATTCTTCGGCAAATACCACCGGGTCAAGGCCATAGAGTCTGACAAAAACGTTGGTATCCTGATAGATCACAAAAAAGAGATGCAGCATATAGAGAGCCATGCCGCCGATGACAAAGGCAAGGCGGAGGCGTCCAACTAATTGGTCACGCTCGTCCCAGAATTTTCGCCATGACCCGATTAATAGGAGGCTAGATGCCAGCAATGCGATGAACATAGCTGCCTGTAGTCCCTCTTCACGTACATCGCGGAAGCCTTCACCAAATTGGACACGGAACAGCATGAAGGGGTGTTGGATGTGATAGGTGATGACCAAAAACAACAGGGCCATCAGGCCAGCGGCTTCTCGACGCAAGTCGGGGCGAGGGGTTGGGGTTTCCAACTCTTCGACTTCGATCTGCACCATTTCCAGCGTGGTGGTTGGGGTTGCGATATCCAGTGCTTGTTCGCTCATGATATAGTCCTAGTCATGAACCTCGCGCAGCAGATGACGTACCTGATTGATGTAGTGGAAATAATCATTGCTATCCAGCGTTTCCGGGCCACGTGGTCGGGGCAGATCAATATCAACAATTTGACTGATGCGTCCGGGGCGCGGCGACATAACCACAACCCGTGAGGACAGATAGACCGCCTCCGAAATATTGTGCGTTACAAAGATAACCGTCATCGAGGGAATCTTGCCCCAAATATCCAGAAGTTCATTATTGAGGCGTTCACGGGTCATTTCATCTAGTGCCCCAAACGGCTCGTCCATGAGGAGCAAATTGGGTTCAAAAGCGAGTGCCCGTGCGATACTAACACGCTGCTGCATCCCACCAGAAAGCTGCCAAGGATAATTTTCAGCAAAATCACTTAGATCAACCAATTTGAGCATCTCATGTGCCCGTTTGTCGCGTTCCTTCCGGGAATAGCGCATGACTTCAAGCGGTAGCTGGACATTCTTTATCACAGTGCGCCAGTCATACAGGGTGGCACTTTGGAAAACGAACCCATATTCACGTTTTTCGCGGGCTTCATGGGCCGAATGCCCGTTAATCGTCAACTGACCATTGGTGGGTTGAATGAGGTCAGCGATTAGCCGCAGCAAAGTGCTTTTACCGCAACCTGATGGGCCAATCAATGAGATAAATTCGCCTTCGTGAATGTCGAGGTTGATATTTTGCAGCGCCCGAACTACCTTGCCATCACTGCTCACATATTCTTTGTTTAAATTTTTGATTGAAATAATATCTTGCACTGCTGTCACAAAACACCTTCCACAACATTATATAGAAGACCCAACCGCTTAATCCTTCAACATCGGCACTAGGCGGCGAAGATTTCTCAAAAATGCGTCTATCCCGCTATCAATACGGTTGCTTGGACGTTTCCAGCGAACCACCAACCATTCGGTGATCGCTACGGTGGCAAAAAACAGGATACCAGCCAATGCGGTGACGAAATTGGTTGCCCATAAACGGGACGGTCCACTGATGTAATACTGCGCGAAGTTGATAATCGCCCCGCCTAAACCATCCTGAATACCAGTAGGCAGTTCGGCGATGATCGTTCCCACAACACTGGCAGGGGCCGTGATTTTCAGGGCGGTAAAAACATAAGGAACGGCATTCGGAAAACGTAGCTTCCACAGGATTTCGCGGCGCGTGGCGGCGTAGGATTTCATCAATTCCAGCGCGGTGGGTGGAACATCGCTCAACCCGCGTAGGGTGTAAATGGTCACCGGGAAAAAGGCGAGATAGGCGGTAATCATGGGCATCCCGATTTCGCGTGAACCAAACAGATTTTCCGACCAGATAATCACCATTGGGGCCAGCGCCAGAATCGGCACGGTCTGTGAGGCGACTACATAGGGCATGAGGCCGCGCTCCAACAAATGGGAGTGGGCAAACAAGATTGCCAGAGCCAGACCAATAACCGTGCCAATCGTAAATCCAATTACCGCAAGTCGGAGCGTGTAGGCTGCTTTTTCAATCAAGGTTTCAATGAGGGGTGGCCCTTGTCGCTGTGAGGGTTTGGAAAGGGCTTCCGCGATGTCTTGAAGATGGGGCATATTGAGATCGCGGGTCATATTGAGGTTAATTTTCACCGGGCCGAGTTCAAGCCGATAATCGGTTTCTTGGCCCAACCACTTTGCGCCTTCCCACCCAGCCGTTAGGCAGAACAGGATGACTATAAAATATAGCACCGTTCCCCCCGAACCATTCAGAAAATTCTGAAGAGCAAGGCGGAATTTTGATGGCGCAGGCGTACTGAGTTGACTATCGGGTACGGTAGACATACGTCAACAACACTTTACCAAACAAAAGTTTAAGGATATTTTAAATAGTAGACTGCAATCAATATAAATCATTGCAGCAAATTCTACAACATCAGCGCCAACTATCGAAAGCTAATGTTTGTTCAAATGCGCCAGATAGGGGTATCATTACAAGACTTTCGGCGCAACTTGTGCAGCTAAGAATACCTCTCAGTAGTGAATTGCAGGAGCATGGCAATATGGCAAGGAAACTAAAAAATTATTTCAATGGCGAATGGGTAGAGGCTTCCACCGAAAAATATACTCCGGTGGTGAATCCCGCGACGTGTGAATTGATGGCAGAAACCCCGGATTCAACGATTTCCGACGTGAATGATGTGGTACGGGTTGCTGCCGAAGCTTATCTGGAATGGCGACAAACACCCATCCTTAGCCGCACCCGTTATATGTACGCCTTTAAGAATTTGCTTGAAGAGCGCTTTAACGACCTTGTGGAAATGGTTGTCAAAGAAAATGGTAAAACGATTGACGAAGCACGCGGTGAAGTGCGGCGTGGGATTGAAAGCGTGGAATTTGCGTTTTCCGTACCTGCCCTGATGACCGGGTTCAAAGTCGAAGATATTTCGTCCGGCATTGATGAAACCGCCGAACGTCAGCCAATGGGTGTGTTTGCGGCGATTACCCCCTTCAATTTCCCGATGATGGTGCCGTTGTGGTTTTTGCCTGTAGCGATTGCTTGCGGCAATACCTTTGTATTGAAGCCTTCCCCCCAGACCCCGCTTAGTGCTGAAATCCTATTTGAGATTTTGGACGAAGTGGGTTTGCCCGAAGGTGTGGTTAACATGGTGCATGGTGGCGCGGACAGTGCTCATGCGTTGATGTCCCACCCTGATGTGCGTGGAATTTCGTTTGTCGGCTCAACCCACGTTGGTAAGATTATTTATGAGACTTCTGCCAAATATGGCAAGCGTGTTCAAGTACAAGGCGGCGCCAAGAATTATATTGCCGTCATGCCCGATGCGGATTTGGATAAAGCTGTCGCCAATATTATGGGGTCGGTCTATGGCTGCGCGGGTCAGCGTTGTTTGGCTGGCTCGGTGATTGTGGCGGTTGGAGATGTCTATGAACCCCTCAAGAAGACTTTGATTGAGCGTGCTTCACGGATGCGCGTTGGTTATGGTCTCGATGAATCCTCACAAATGGGCACGGTCATTTCTGCCCAATCGCGTGAACGTATCAAGGGTATGATTGAAAAAGGCGTGCAAGAAGGCGCTAAGCTGATTCTGGATGGACGTGGCATCAAGATTGACGGTTTTGAAGATGGCAATTTTGTTGGCCCAACGATCTTTGATGGTGTTCAGCCCGACATGACCCTCGCCCGTGAAGAAATCTTTGGGCCAGTCATGAGCATCATGCACGTGCCAGATTTCGATACCGCTGTGAAGACAATCAACGCTAGTCGCTATGGGAATGCCGCCAGTATCTTTACGACCAATGGTGGTTATGCCCGCGACTTCAAGTATCGGGTGAATGCTGGTAACATCGGCGTCAACATCGGCGTTGCGGCCCCCACCGCATCCTTCCCATTCGGCGGTCAAAAAGACTCGTTCTTGGGTGATACGCACGGACAAGGGCCAGATTCGATTCACTTCTACACCGATCATAAGGTCGTGATTGAACGCTGGCTCTAATACCGATTTGCAGATTTGTGCATATGTAAATATCGAGGGTGGTCGGTTTGGTCGCCCTCGTTATATCAAACATCGTAGATTTACCACCTCACAAAAATATGCAGGAGTTTAGTTATGGAATTTGGAATTACATTTAAAGGTGACATCGGCCCAGAGCGCACCCTTGCCCTCATTAAACAGGCCGAAGCCGCTGGATTTGATTATGTGTGGTTTTTTGATTCGCACGTTTTGTGGCAAGACTGCTATGCGTACATGGCAGCCGCCAGCCAGCACACCAAACACGTCCGTTTTGGGCCATTTGTGACCAATCCGGCTATTCGGGACTGGTCAGTAACGGCAAGTATGCACGCCTCGCTTGCGATTCTCAGCGGCGGACGTATTGACATGGGGGTAGGGCGTGGGGATAGCTCGCAGCGTATGTTGGGACGCAAACCCGTCACTTATGCCGAGATGGGTGAGTTTGTCGAGACAGTTCGCAAATTGACACGTGGGCAGGAAGCCCCAGTTGAAGGTTATCCCACTACGCTTACTTGGTCACATTATGACATGCCGATCTGGATTGCGGCGTATGGCCCATTGGCGCTCAAGACGGCTGGAAAACATGGTGACGGCCTGATTATCCAATTGGCTGACCCCTTCCTGTGCAACTGGTTCATTACCCAGTTCCGCGATGCCGCAACGGAAGCCGGACGGGATGCCTCTAAATTACGTGTTTGTGCGGCTGCCCCGGTGTTTGTTTCCGACGATATGGAAAAATGCCGTACCCAAACACGCTGGTTCCCGGCGATGGTCGGTAATCACGTAGCCGATCTAGTTGAAAAATATCATACTGGTGGTGGAATTCCCCAATCATTGACGGATTACATCGCAGGACGCAAGGGCTATGACTATCGCCATCATGCTGACAAAGACGCCGATCACTTGGATTTCATCACCAATGATGTGATTGACAGTTTTGGGGTGCTTGGGCCAATTGACCAGCACATCGAAAAAATCCGTGAACTGGAAGCCACCGGTGTGACCCAGTTCAACATCTACCTGATGTGCGGTGAGGAAGAATACATTGTCGAGCAATATGGCAAACATGTCCTTCCCGCCTTCCAGAAATCATAAGTTACACCTTTCTCAAAATTCGTATCCTCACTCAAAGGAGCAGTTTGTATGGGGACTTTATTTAAAAATGGCACGGTTATCACTGCCAGCGACATGGTGAAAGCCGATGTGCTGGTAGAAGGCGAAATTATCAGCCTCATCGGGCGTGATATTTCTGGGGCTGGTCATACAGTAGTGGATTGCACCGATAAATATTTAATGCCGGGTGGGATAGATGTCCACACTCATCTTGATTTGCCATTTGGCGGCACCGACAGCAATGACGATTTTGAAAGCGGCCACATCGCGGCGGCGTTTGGCGGCACGACGGGTCACATTGACTTTGTGATTCAGCCCAAAGGCGGCACATTGGCGGATGGCCTCAAAACATGGCGTAAGAAAGCTCAAATTGCCTGTGTGGATTATGGTTTCCACCTCGCCATCACCGATTTACGCCAAGATGTGTTGGAAGAAATTCCCTCGTTGATTAATGAAGGCGTGACCAGTCTCAAACTGTTTATGGCCTATAAGAATGTGTTTATGGTGGACGACACCACCCTATTCAAAGCTATGCAGGTCGCTGCTAAACACGGCATGATTGTAATGGTTCACGCCGAAAATGGTGATGTCGAAGCCCAATTAACCCCGCAGTTGGTTGCGACTGGCAAGACTGATCCTAAATATCATGCCAGTTCGCGTCCGCCGGAAATCGAAGGCGAAGCGACCAATCGCGCCGTCATGATGGCGGGTTTGACGGGATGTGCTTTGTATGTCGTGCATATGACCTGCGAACCCTCGATTCAAGCTTTGCAGCGTGGTCGGGCGTTGGGCTATCCGGTCATGGGCGAAACTTGCACCCAGTATTTGTTCCTGACAGTGGAAGAACACCTTGCTGCCCCCGGTTTTGAAGGCGCGAAGTTCGTTTGTTCGCCACCCATCCGCACCAAACATGACCAAGAAGTCTTGTGGAAAGCACTACGTGACAGTACGCTGCAAATCGTTAGCACCGACCACTGCGACTTCTGGTATGAAGGCGGTAAAGGCCCTTGGCAGGAATGGCATCAGAAGCATGGCGGCAACTGGGTTGGCTTCGAATCCCAAGACCCGTCCTATCGTCGTCCCGGCAAAGAATTAGGCAAGGGCAACTTCGCCAAGATTCCGAATGGGATGCCCGGCTTGGAAGACCGCATGATGGTCATGTGGCATCACGGGGTAAACGGTGGTCGGTTCAGCCCCAGTCGTTTTGTTGAACTCAACTGCACCAATCCCGCCCGAATTTTTGGTATGTATCCACGCAAGGGCACCATTGCCGTAGGCGCAGACGCCGATATAGTGGTGTGGGACCCCAACAAGGAACACACCATTAGCGCCAAGACCCACCATATGCGCGTAGATTACAACGTGTATGAGGGGATGCGGGTGCGCGGTGTTCCGGTGCAGGTCTATCTGCGTGGCAAGAAAATTGTGGACGGCGATAAGTGGGTGGGTGAAAAAGGCCAAGGCCAATTTATCCCCCGTGCCCCACACGCACCTGTGTTATAAGCCAATTCTGAACAATGGGTACTCGATTTATATAGGCCCATTGTTCTTTTGTTCAACAACATTAGCAAGGAAGGTTTTATATGGTCTCTCACGTCGCCAGTCATGCTGAACTGGTTGAACTCAATCGCGAATATACCCTCACCAGTTGGTCGGCTCAAAACACATGGGCCAATCCGGTGAGTGCCGTCCGCGCCGAAGGGGTCTATGTTTGGGACGCCGATGGTAAACGGTATCTGGATTGGTCATCTCAATTGGTCAATGTCAACATTGGGCACAGCAATAAACATGTCATTCGTGCCATTCAGGAACAGGCCGAGAAGCTGTGTTACGTGCAACCGACACTTGCCACTGAGCCGCGTGGTCGTTTGGGCCAAATGTTGGCGGAAGTCATGCCGGGAAATCTGAAGAAAACGCTGTTTACATGCAGCGGGGCTGAAGGTGTCGAAAATGCCATGAAGCTGGCTCGCCAGTATACCGGACGCCAAAAGATTGTGGCGCGGTATCGTGCTTATCACGGTGGGACGTTCGCCTCAGCCTCGGCAGGTGGTGATCCGCGTCGTTTGGCAAATGAACCCGGCGTTCCTTGGATCGTGCATGTGCCCGACCCCTATTCCTATCGCAGCCCCATTTACCGCGACCGCACCGCCGATGAAGGCGATGCACTGTTGGCGGATTTGATCGAGGACACGATCATTTTGGAAGGGCCACAGTACGTCGCTGCGATTATGCTCGAAGGTTACAGCGGCTCAAGCGGTATTATTCAAGGTGGGCCTGTTTTCTGGAAGCGTATCCGTGAAATCTGTGACAAATATGGCATCCTGCTCATCGCCGATGAGGTCATGAGTGGTTTTGGGCGCACCGGTGAATGGTTTGGCATCAATCATTATGGGGTCAATCCTGACATGATTACGTTTGCCAAAGGCGTCACTTGTGGTTATGTGCCGTTGGGTGGTGTGACTGTTTCCGAAGAAGTCGCCAAGTATTTTGACGACCATATCTTCTGGGGCGGCCTAACCTATAGCGCCCATACGTTGGCTTGTGCGGCTGGCGTGGCGACAATGGAAGTTTATCACCAAGAGAAACTCATCGAACGTTCGCGTGAAATGGGCAAGGTGCTACGGCGCGGCTTGAATGACCTCGCCGAAAAACACCCCTCGATTGGCGAAGTGCGCGGCGCAGGGATGCACCATGTGTTGGAATTGGTCAAGAACCGTGAAACCCGTGCCCCTATGAGTGGATTTAATCTGCCGCAAAGCGAACCGACCAAGAAATTGGGCGCGGCTTTACGTAAGGCCGGCCTTAGCACCATGATTCGTTGGGATTATGTATTCTGTACCCCACCGCTGATTATTACCGAAGAACAGCTTCAGGAAGGGTTGGCGATTTTGGATGCGGCCCTCGATGAAGTGGACACCTACTACGAAGGATAGAAACGAATGCTGTTTGCCATTGACGTTGGCAACACCAACGTAAAATTTGGCATACACGACGGTCAGCAATGGACACATGTTTGGCGGGTGCAAACTGTTGCTGACCGTATGGCAGATGAATATGCCGCCTATTTCCGCCAATTTTTCGCTGATTCCGGTCTGGATATAGCCCAACTCAAAAACGCGGTCGTCAGCAGTGTTGTTCCCAAACTGACCCCCGGCATGATTCAGATTGCCGAACGTTATGCGCCGCGCAATCCCGTTGTGCTGCAATATGGGTTAAATTTGGGGATCAATATCCGCACCGATTTTCCAAACCAAGTGGGGGCGGATTTAATCGCCGATGCCGTAGCAGCCTATGATCACTTCAATGCCAATTGTATTGTGGTAGATTTTGGGACGGCGACCAAATTTATCGCTATCAACGCGCAGGGCGATTTTTTGGGTGTGGCGATTTCCGCCGGACTTCACGCCACCGTAGATTCGCTGGTGAGCAAAGCCGCCAAACTGCCCTATGTGGATTTAGTGCCGCCGCCATCAGTGATTGGACGCAATACCGTTCATTCGATGCAAGCTGGGTTGGTTGTAGGGTATGTCGCTATGACTGAGGGCTTGATTGACCGTGTAAAAGCGGAATTAGGCGGTGCGAAAGTAGTCGCCACCGGGGGGTTGGTGAGTCTCATCGCCCCGTTGACCGATCGGTTTGATGTGGTTGACCCCTATCTGACTTTAGACGGACTGCGTTTGGTCGCAGAACGCAATTCATAGGTCTATTTACGCGACATAAAGTTAAGGGCGATTCCTAATTGAGAAATCGCCTTTATTGTTTGCGGTGCGCTTTTGCACAAAACCTATAAATGATGCTAATCTAGGCAGAGACTATACCTTCTAACATGGTAGTGCGGATGGAAACCAGATATGGATAACCTTAGCGGGCAAACGATTAAAGGTTATGAACTACAGGAGCGTATTGGGCAAGGAGGGTTTGGGGCGGTTTATCGGGCCTATCAGACGCTCGTCAAACGCGAAGTCGCCATCAAAATTATCCTGCCACAGTACGCCAATCACCCCGATTTCATTCGGCGGTTTGAGGCCGAAGCCCAACTGGTTGCCCGATTAGAACATCTCCATATCGTTCCCTTGTACGATTATTGGCGTGACCCCTCTGGCGCGTTTTTGGTGATGCGCTGGTTGCGTGGCGGCAGTATGCAGGATGCGCTTAAACGTGGGTTCTGGAGTCCTGAAGACGCTGGGCGTTTGCTTGACCAAATTGGGGCAGCACTAGCCGTTGCACATCGTAACGGAGTGATTCACCGTGACCTGAAACCTGCCAATATTTTGCTGGATGAAGAACGCAATGCTTATTTGTCGGACTTTGGGATTGCCAAAAATCTAGGGCATGATGCCAAGAGTGCAGCTCTTGCTGACGAACTGGATACTCCCGGCACGGTGATTGGCTCGCCTGCCTATATGTCACCGGAGCAGATTCGCAGTAAAGCGATCACCCCACGAACCGATGTGTATGGTCTCGGTATTGTCATGTTTGAGGTATTGACCGGCAAGCAGCCTTTCGCCGATGCCCAATCCTCAGAATTAATCTTGCATCATCTGAACGACCCACTCCCAGCCCTGCGTGAACTGCGTGATGAGCTACCCGCTTCACTAAATCGGGTCATTCAGAAAGCGACGGCTAAAGACTCGGAAGACCGTTATCCTGATACCTTGACCTTTGCGGCGGATTTCAGGCGAGCATTAGGGACGGCCTCAGCATCGGTTGCCAAACCGATTAGCTTAGATGATGGCGGGGATGATTTGATTATTATCACCCGCGATTCAGGCGCAACCGGGCCGATTACGATTGACACCAATTTGTTGATGCTGGCTGAACCCGTTAATCCCTATAAAGGACTACGGGCCTTCCAAGTAGCCGATGCTGCCGACTTTTTTGGGCGTGATGGCTTAGTGGATCAATTGCTAGATCGTCTGCGTGATAACCATCGTGACGCACGTTTTCTGGCGGTCATCGGGCCAAGCGGTAGCGGTAAATCTAGTGTGGTTAAGGCGGGTCTCATTCCGAGGCTACGTGATGGCGCAATCACAGGATACAGCTCTAGTTTTTATGCCGAAATGGTTCCCGGCCCACATCCTGTCACCCAGATTGAAACAGAGTTACTTTCTTTTGCGGTTGATGCGGATGAGGCGATGCTCAAACGCCTGCGCGAAGACCCCCATGGCCTGACCGAGATGGTGAAATCGGTCTTGCCGGGGGCTAACAGCGAATTGGTGCTGGTGATTGACCAATTCGAAGAAGTATTTACATTGGTTGAAAATGAGACCGAACGCACCCATTTCTTATCCAGTTTATTGGCAGCGGTGCGCGACCCTTCGAGCCGTATCAAGATTATTATCACCCTACGTGCCGATTTTTATGACCGCCCCCTGCTATACCCCGAATTTGGGGCGCTCATCCGCGAACGCACCGAAGTTGTACTGCCCCTTTCCGCCGATGAATTGGAACGGGCGATTGTCGGCCCAGCCAAACGGGTCGGCTTGATTGTCGAACCTCAACTCGTCGCGGCGATTGTGGGGGATGTCAGCAATGAACCGGGAGCGCTTCCCCTGCTGCAATATGCCTTGACCGAGGTGTTTGAACGACGCGAAGGCATGACGCTGAATATTAAAGCCTATCACGATATTGGCGGGGCTTTAGGGGCATTGGCGCGGCGTGCTGAAGAAATATTTGTAGAGCTCGATGCCGATAAACAATCCGCTACCCGTCAGATGTTCCTGCGCTTGGTAGCGGTTGGCGAAGGTAATGAAGATACGCGCCGCCGTGCCCATTGGGCCGAACTGATTTCGGTGGCAGGTCAGCAGCAAGAGGTCATGGAAGCGGTCATTGATATTTTTGGGAAATCACGCTTACTGACCTTTGACAATGACCCCCAGACCCGTGAACCTACAGTCGAAGTGGCGCATGAAGCGTTGATTCGCCAATGGGTGCGCTTGCGTGAATGGCTCAACGATAGCCGGGAAGATTTGCGACTACAGCGACGGTTGACCAGTGAAACGCAAGAATGGTTTGAGCATCAACAGGACGCCAATTATCTTGTCGCGGGTGTCCGTCTACAGCAATATGAGGCGCTTTTGGCGGGGGGCGATATTGCCCTGAACCAGCGCGAAGTAGATTTTATCCATGCCAGCGCCCAAAAACGCGAAGTGGATTTAGCCGCTGAACAGGAACGTAAAGCACGTGAAGCCGATCTTCGTCGGCGCAATCGTAATCGCGGCTTGGCCCTCATCGCGGCAGTGTTGGTTGCGGTCATGGGGATTGGCCTAACAATTTTTGCGTTTAGCCAAAGCCGGAAAGCTGAGATTGCGCGTGCTGATGCAGTAGATAGCGCCCAGACCGCCCAATATCTACAAGGTATCTCTGACCAACAGGCTGCTACGGCAAATCAAGCCTCGACCTTTGCGGTGAACAGCGCCTCAACGGCTGAAATTGCGGCGGTTACTGCGACTGTCGCACAGGGGGACGCTGAGCAACAAGCCCAAGCCGCCGAGACTGCACGCGGGGATGCCATTAACCAAGCCTTTATTGCCGCGACATCTGAAAATGACGCCCGAAATAGCGCGGCAACAGCGACCTTTGCACAGGGTGAAGCGTTGGTGCAAGCTGATAATGCTTCGACGCAGGCGGCAATCGCCCAAGAAAATGCAGCGACAGCGACCTTTGCACAGGGTGAAGCATTGGTACAGGCCGATAATGCGGCGACACAGGCGGCAATTGCCCAAAACAATGCAGCGACAGCGACCTTTGCACAGGGTGAAGCATTGGTACAGGCCGATAATGCGGCGACACAAGCAGCAATCGCCCAAGAAAATGCAGCGACGGCAACCGTTGCACAAGGTGAGGCGTTGGTGCAGGCTGATAATGCAGCAACCGAGGCCGCCAATGCTCGAAATAACGCGGCAACGGCAACCTTTGCACAAGGCGAGGCCGAGATACAGGCTAATAATGTCTCGACGCAGGCCGCGATTGTTCAAACAGAATCGGCGGGCAGGCTGGCGGCAGACCGAGTTGCCGAAATTCAGCGCCAATTGGCCCAAAGTGTCTTGCAGGCTGCGAATGCCCAACAGGTCGCGCTTCAGAATGGTGATAATCAGCTTTCCATTGCCCTCGCATTGCAGGCGAATCAATCTGAACAGCCCTCCGCTTTGGCCCAAAGTGTACTGGCCCAAGTTGGTTATGCCCCCGGGGTACGCCAGAAGTTTATCGGACATGCTGGACGAGTTTTGGCAGCGGCAATCAGCCCCGATGGACAGAATCTTTTGTCTGGCGGAGACGATAATGCGATTATTTTGTGGGACATTGCCAGTAATGCCATTGTGCGTCGCTTCACCGGACACGCCGATTGGGTACGAACGCTGGCCTTTAGCCCGGATGGTCGCACTATCCTTTCGGGTTCAGAAGATAACACGCTTATTCTGTGGGATGTTTCGACGGGTGAACAGATTCGCCAATTTACGGGCCATACCAATACAGTGTTTTCGGTGGCCTTTAGCCCTGATGGAAAATACGCCTTGTCGGGTTCGGGTGATACGACGCTGATCTTATGGGATATTGAGACAGGCGTCCAACTCCAAAAACTCTCCGGTAATCTTGGCCCGGTTGCCAGCGTTGCCTATAGCCCAGATGGATTAACGGCGCTGTCGGGTTCGGTTGAAAATGGAACAGATAATCGGCGAGGGATTGTCGTTCTGTGGGATATCGTTGCTGGAAGGGAAATTCGACGCTTTGTGGGCCATACCGACTGGGTACGGACCGTCGCGTTTAGCCCGGATGGACGTTCCATTTTGACCGGGGCGGATGATGCCCAATTGATATTGTGGGACATGGCAACCGGGACGGAAATTCGCCGTTTTGGGGGGCATACTAACTGGGTGCGAAGTATTGCCTTTACCCCCGATGGGCTTCGTTTTGTGTCGGGTTCAGCAGATGATACGCTCAAAATCTGGGAGGTCGAATCCGGCACACTGCTGTATACGCTACGTGGTCATGTGGCAAATATCAATACTGTAACGGTTCGTTCCGATGGCCTTACAGTTTTTTCGGGTGCGGATGATATGACCCTGTTGCAATGGGATTTACACCCCGGCGGAGTGACAGAGCAGTTTAGCGGACGAGGTGCGCCAAATGGCGATTTAGCCATTAGCCCGCAGGGTCGCACGGTATTGACAGGTTCGCTGGATGGCTCAGTGATTTTGTGGGCTATTGAGACCGGGCAGGTCATCAACCGTTTGGTTGGTCATACCGCCCCAGTCACCAGTATCAAGTTTAATTTTGATGGACAGTTTGCCTTGACTGGCTCAGATGATACGACGGCGATTTGGTGGAATGTGTTGTCGGGTCAGATCGTGCTGCAGTTAGAGGGCCATACCAGCCCTGTGACCAGTGTGGCAATCAGCCCCGACGGTGAAACTGGATTGACTGGCTCACAAGATGGGTTGTTGATTCTGTGGAATTTGCGTACAGGCGACGAAATTCGGCGTTTTGAAGGTTACGAAGGTCAAGTCTATGCGGTCGCGTTTAGCCTAGATGGTCAGCAGGCACTTGGGGGATTTGAAGACAGTAGTCTGATTTTGTGGGATGTTTCGACGGGTGAGGAAGTCGTTCGTTTTGAGGGACACGGCGGCCCGGTGACCAGTGCGGAATTTAGCCCGCGTGGTGGCAGTATCCTCTCCGGCTCAAAAGATGGGACGCTGGTGCTGTGGGATATTCTAACCGCGAGCCGCGTTCGTGCATTTATCGGTCAAGATGCCCCGATTACCCGCGCTCAATTTTCCCCCGATGGTACACAGATTTTATCAGCAGGTGAAAATGGTAGATTGATCTTATGGGATCGCGACACAGGCGAGATACTCCACCGCTATGAAGACCCCACCACAGAGGCGATTTTTGGAATGGATACGGCGGTTACACCAGCAGGATTCAATATTCTCGCAGGTGGGCTAAACCGCGTGCTGCTAGTATGGGATTCCCAAAATGAGACCCCATTGCGACGATTTGCCAATTTTGGGCATGGTGGTGCTGTGCAAGACATCGCCATTTCGGCGGATAACCAATGGATGTTGTCGGCGGCAGATGACCACAGCCTGATTTTATGGGATGTGGCGACCGGCGCGGAACTCCGCCGTTTTGAAGGGCATACGGGTCGTGTATTGACCGCCGCCTTTAACGCCGACAACCGATTGATGGCCTCTGGTTCGGATAACGGCGAGATTATTGTGTGGGATGTGGCAACAGGCCAACACATTCACCAGTTAACCGGTCATATTGGAGCGGTCTACAGTATCGTATGGCAGAACAGTGCCTTCCATCTAGTATCAGGTGGTGAAGATGGTCAGATTATCCTTTGGGATGTTGTATCGGGTACGCAAATCCGCCAAATCACTGATCAGGAAAGCGCGATTCTTAGCCTTACTCTTAGTGCTGATGAACAACAGATAGTGTCCGGTAGTGCGGATGGGGCGATTGTGTTGTGGACGCTGGAAGGTGCAGAAGTCCAACGTTTTGCAGGGCACCTTGGCGCGGTCAATAGCGTCACGTTTAGCCCGGATGGACAACAGGTATTGTCCGGGTCATCGGATGAAAGCCTGATCTTGTGGGACGTGGCAACGGGCAGTGAAGTCCGCCGTTTCCGCCGTCATATCGCCTCCGTTAACAGCGTCGCTTTCAGTCCTGATGGAGCAACCGCCCTATCTGGCTCAACGGATACAACAGTCATTCTGTGGGATTTGGAATCGGGGGAGGAAATCCGAAGATTCGAAGGGCATCGCGGCGGGGTGAATCATGTGACCTTCAGCTACGATGGACGCTCGGCCTTTTCGGCTTCGGATGATGGCAGCATTATCCAATGGCGCATTGACACACTCGAGGAATTAAAGACGTGGGTAAGTGAAAATCGCTTGGTGCGTGATTTATCGTGCAGCGAACGGGAAATCTATATCGTGGAGCCCTTCTGCACGCCTGCGGAACTCGCTCAAACACTAACCCCCACCCCATCGCCAACCCTACCTAGCCAACCGCAAATCCGTCTGGTCTATAGCGAGGACTCGATTCTACTGATCAATATTTCGCCGTTCCAGCAAAATATCAGCGATTTGGTATTCGAGGGCGATTCGTTTGGCGCGTTTTCAACAACCGAGTGGTTGCCTGCTAATGTCGCGCTCGATGATTTGCGGCGGGTGTTCCCGGATGCCTGCCTTCAACTGGTCACCCGTGTTGAGGCCGTGAATCCATCGCCATGTCGCAACTCGTTAGGGTGGATTTTGCAGGGCGCAGCGAGTTCCCATTTCTGGACAACCGCCAATGGCAACACGGTGTTTTATGTTCGGCGCGGCGAAGAAACGCTTGCAACCTGCATAATCAGTGCAGGTACTTGCGAATTTGCTGTTACTGAGGAGTAAAATCAAAGATCTCTTGGATGGTGGGGTTGCCATATTCAGCCCCGCCCGTTAAGACCCGCAGATTGGGGAGGATATGGGCCTCCCCTTTACCATGTGTATGCCCGCACAGCACCGTCATTTGCCGATGTGGGTGGGCCACCATCATATCGCGCAACACGTCCCCGACGGCCTTACACGTAAAATGCGGTAGCCAGTTGTCATCTGAAATGCGACCCTCATGCCAGCACGCCTCTTGAAATGGGGGAACATGCGTGACGACCACCACGTGAGCAAAGCGTTCCAACGCACGCGGCAAAATTTGCCGAAAATGTTGAGCTGCTTCATCCGCCAGCGATACTACTCGCGGCAACAGGCCGACCTTCTTCTGACCAGCTAACTCTCGAATCAGAACATAATCATTCATCCAAACGTCAGACCCAGCGAAATTACCGAACTGCAAATCGGCCCAACCATCATGCCCGATAAGCCCAACGGTGGGTGTGAGTGCCACGCATTCAAGCGCATTCAGATAGTGCAAATTGGAATTTTGGAGGCACAACTCTTTGATTTCATCGCGCACACCATAAATTGAACCCCGATAAAAGTCATGATTACCCAGCACAAAATAAACAGGTTGGGGTAATTTTACCGCCATGATTTTGAGGTAGGCTGTTAGGGTATAGGATTCTCCGATGTCGCCACTAATCAACCAAGCATCCACTTTTTGATGGCTCAGTTTTTCTACAAATTCACCTACCAGTGTCAACGATAAGAAATTGAGGTGAATATCGGTAAGCCACCCGACACGCTGCATCATTCTGTTTTTTCCACCTTAAACAGCCATGTGTTGTTATTTTGATATTCCACCGACAAATGCCCCGACGTGACCAGCCTCAGTAGGATCGAAAACTGACCACTTCGGTCTATGGTATGTTCCAATTCGCCCGACACAATATACTGGATTTGATATTTGCGTATCAAACTTAATATCAAGTCGGTGCTGGTGGTCGTGTAGAACAGCCGAATGTCGCCGATACGTCGTTCAATTTCCTCAATTTGATGGGGGAACTGCTGGCGCATATGATTGCCCCATCCCATGACGGTGGGCAGACCCGTATAACTGGCGATGCGTGTATTCCAGCGATATTCACCCGTATAGAGTTCGGCAATAACCGGATAGCCCTTGATATGTGAACGTATATAACGGATTAATGGCTCATCGTCGGCAATGCTGATAGTTTCCGATTCCAGCGGATAGGGCATTACGTCCATAAAGTCATAACCGTCGAGTGTGAAATCTTTGGTATACGATTCCTTATCACGTGCAGGTAGGGCTTTATAGGGAAAGATGAGGCCGGGTAGCAAGATCAGCACGGAAAACCCCGTCAGCAGATAGGCGCGGCGCTGATGCACCATATGATAGAGCAGGGCGGGAATCAATAAACCCGCCCACAGCCAAAGCTGGAAGGCAACCTTGAACCCTGTGTTCATCCGATCAATGTCGCCAACAATGACCACGTGCTCAATCGCCAATAGGCCAACCGCAAAAAATGCTACCCCACAATGCGACGCGATGTTTTTGCGATCCAGCAGGGCTAGCAGCAGGGCCAATAGCAGAATAGTGACCAGCAAAACGGAAGTACCGTCCTGACCCCCAACCTGCAAAGCGGGTAACACAGCCAAGATGAACAACCCGACCTCAACCGGCGCATCCGCCTCTGACAAAGCGATAGCCTTGACACGATGGACAAGCCAGATGAGCATCACGATCAGCGGGGCACCCCATGTCAGCAAGAAGGGCTTCAGGATAGAGCGTGGGCCTTCCCATCGTGCGATACTGCCATATTCACCGAGCGTGGTATGCTGCCAATAGGGCCAAATTGTTATCACCGCGCCGATGGCAAATAATGCCAGAAGTAGAGGTAAGCGCTGAGTAAAACGGCTAATCAACAAAATCACCAGCAGGGTCAGCGGCACATAGACCAGAATATCCCATGTGTTGGTCATGTAAATGATGCTGATGAGACTGCCCAACGCCATGACCTGCCACCATGCCCGCTGCTTGTAGGTGACCCACAGCAAGGTGAGCAGAATGGTCACAGGTAGTAAGCCAAACAGATGGGCATGGAAGTCGCCCCACAGAAACGAGAAAAAGGGCACTTCAGTGATGATACCCCCACCGCCATTTTTCGATTCGGCAATCATACGGGTCGGATACCAATACCAGCGATGCGCCGGCATATTGGCGATGGATTGAATCACCAAATCGAATGCCCCGTAATTTCCCGCGATCATCACTAATGTTGTACCTAGGCCCGCCAGCATGATCCGCCAGCGCAACCGCCCAACTTGGCCCAAGACTGATAGAAGTAAATTACAGACAAGGGTCAAAATGGTGGCATAGAAGACTGCCAGAATGAGATTTGGGCCGTATTCGGGAGCCGATCCGAATAGTTTAAGCGGCATGGCGGCGACTACGAAACCTAGATAGTAATAATTGATTTCAAAGCCACTCAGCCACGGACTAGGCGGTGGAAATTGACCTGTACGCCAGACGGCATTGAGATAGGCCAAATCCATGTGTTTTTCACCCCCAAGCCAAGGATGCCAGAAATCGGGATCAACCCCACGCATGGCAATACCTAGCCCAAAAGCCGCCAGCCAAACCAAATCGAGGGCGACCATGCCGCGCCAATGGGCTTTGATGAAGGGCCAAATTTGCTGACGCTGACGGATGAATAGAATCAGCATCAACACCAGATACCCCGCGACAAAACCGATAAGGGCTAAACGTGTCCACAGACGCACATTGAAGGCAGCAGTCAGCCACCATGGAACAAGGGCCAACAGTAGCCATGAGACGCCACGCCCCAAGCCATAGCCGCGCAGGGGCAATGATGGGAACAGCGCGAACATTAACGGGAAGGCCAGCCAGCTGATGGCAACGAAGCCAATGGCAAATAAGCCGATTTGCAATTGGATTTCACGGTTACGGGGTGCTTTTGCTGGTGCAACATAGGTGGGGTCGGCGGCATCTTCCAAATCAATGCGGTTGCGCTCATCCACATACGGCACAAAAGCGGTCATGTCGCTGGTTTCAAATCCCTTGTTCTGGAACACATAGATGGTCGGATGGTCATAAACTGTGAAGGCTTCTTCAGCTTCCAATTCATTCATCCACTTCGGCAGATGCCAATCTGGCAAGACCTGATCCGGTATGACTATTGGGCCGAAACTAGGGAGGGAATCAAAACGGATAAGCTGTTCATAGCCCAGTTTGTCACCAAACAGGTCTTCATAATAATCAATGGTAAACCAATAGAGCTTTTCATTGCGGGTCAGAGCATCATACATCCGATTGGTGCTGATGGTCATGTAATCTGCCAATAGCAATACATCCGTCATCCATTGCCGTTTTTCGGGCCGATCATGCTCGACCACTTGCAGGGGCAGTTCGGTATACCATTCTTCATCATAGCCACTCCGGTTCAGGCATTGCTCTGGTGGGAAATAGCCTAACGTGACTTTACCCGCTTCAAAACAAACACGGGTTGGCGTCGAGAAGTCCCATTCACCCTCACTGGCAATCGTCGTACCCGTAAACCACAGTGGATAGGTGGATGTGATGTTGATGGCGGTATCATGTGGGATGCGAATCGGTTTATCAAAGGCGAAATACCGTCCTTCACCTAGCAGGCTGGAATTGGAATCCTGCGACGCCAAGCGGGCTGTATATTTTTGGTCTTCGATTTCGAGGGTCAAGCTACTCGGTAGACCAATCGCATGGGCAAGGTAAAGCCCTTTCAGCACTTGATCTTCCTCTTTGAGGATGAAGCCAAACGCATAATTTGGGTCGGTCAGGGCATAGCGAATGACATTGGCCCGACCGACCGGTTGTAACTGAATCGCCCCAATACTCCAGAGTTGGCTGGAAACGTTAATGTATTCAATGGCGGGGACGACGTGAATCATCGGCGCGTCGGTATCCCAATCCACCGTCATTTTCCAACGATAGCTCCCCGGCGTGATTTCGATTTGTTTATCCGGCGGTAAATCTATCCGCATCTCGTGGGGATTTTCGCTGGCGGCATCAAAAGCAAGCAGCAATTCGGTTTCGACGCCTTCGTCGTTTAATGCAACCAATTGTAGATTGACACGAATGGGGGTGGGTTCAATCCAACGTAGCCATAGGCGTTTCAGGATAATCGTATCCTCACCTTGGATATTGACCGGACGGCTTTCGTAGGACACCTGCCCAAAAGTTGGCTCGGGTTTGTAATACGTAACCATGCGGTAGCGCATCCCACGTCCCGGCGTTAGGTGATACCAAGTACCGTCCTCACCAATACCGGTGACCGCAGCGGGCATATTCTGGTCAATCCAGCGAGCAGCTTCGACACGGGTCTGTGGCGCGCGATAAATCCCTGTAAAGACAAAAGCCCATAAAAATGTACCCAAGACGGCAATTTTGCTTAAGCGCACTGACCAGCGTGGTCGAATTTGCATCAACCACCACGCTAGCAGCAGGCACAAGACACCGTATAGCGGCAAATAATAACGCATGGTCATGTAATGCAACCGACCATGCCAGCCAAAATAGGCAATCACCCACACGGTGAGCAGGGTCACTTGGGGTGATAATTCCCACTGATGAATTTGTTTGTTGATGGCTTGAATAAGCGCAATGGTTGCCAAAATACCTAATGATAGTCCCATGCCCCACAGTACGATATTGGCCCAAGGAAAAAGGTATGAGATTCGCCCGACAAATTGGTGCGATGGAGGCCAGCCATCATCCTGTTTGGAGGATAATTTCGAGACATATTTAATGTCATCGAACCATTTTTCATTGCCCTGCAAATCCCATATATCTGGCCCTTTGAAGGCATAGGGTTGGGCAATCCGAAACGCCAAAAAGCCGATTCCCGCGGTGATGACCAGCAGTGCGGCAATACGCACCCATTGGAAAAGATGGGTTCTGCGCGAGGCATTGGGTTTTTGCAGATAGAAGGTGCGGAGATAGATCAAGGCGGCTAAAGGCCCTAGACCTGCTGCCATTGCGATGTTGATACGCGAGGCTACGCCAAGCCCAACCGCCAACCCGAATAGCATAAAGGCCCATAAACGACCCCGCTGGCTGATGGCAACGGCGGCATATAGCGCAATCAGGAAAAATAGATTGGCAATGGTGTCCACTGTCCAATAGTGGGCCAGTTGAATGGGCAGGGCAGCAGCGGCATACAACATGGACGCAAACAGGCCGCTTCGGATGCCAAAAAGCCGCCGCCCAATCACAAATACCATCAGGGTTGCCAGGACATCGGCGATCACATTCACGAAGCGTCCAACAAGATGGATGCCGTCAAATGTTCGCCAAATATTGTCCCCGGTAATTTCTACTGCCAATTCACCTGCTGCATAGACAATAAAAGTCGGCAAGGTGCCATAGGCATAGCTGCCTTCATTAATGTTGTTTGGGTTGAGGGGGCTACAGCGGGTATTGAAGTAGGCATGGCGGCGGGGGTCATCCGCACAGCGCTCCTTAACATTTTCGAGTAATTCACTGCGGTCACCAATCCTCGACACTACGGCGGTCAGGAATAGTTCGTCGGGGTGACTGTGGCTGTAATAATCCCAATTGATTCCAATATAGCGTAAACATCCCGCTAGAATCAGAATCCCAACCAAAACAATCCAATAATGTCGGTTTTGTTTCATCCATCAGTTCCGCAGTGCAAAATCGAATAGATTTTCTTACAGTCATACTCGCTAACATCGCCTATAGTATAGAGCATCTACACGCTACGCTAGAAATCTTGACATCCCTTAACAGGAAATAGTTCGCATGAGCCGACCCCCGATTAATCTTCGCCAAATCACCAAAAGCCTAAAAAAGGCACAACAGAACCAATGGGTGACAATTTGTGTGCTGCTGATGGTGCTGCTTCTTGGTTATCAGGCCCATCTAGCATTTGACAAAATGAGTCTTTGGGGTGGATTGCGCTGGTTGGGATTGGCGAACCTCCTGATGATGCTATTGACCCCTATTTTGCCATCCAAACCCTATCCTGAACCTGAGACACGCCAATTGGGGATCGCGGGCGGCGGGCGGCGGGTAGTAGGAATTATCGGCCTGATTTTTGGAATCGTTTTGATTTTTTCGGCTGGACAGGAATTCCTAGAAACTTCGTCGGGTGAGTTTCCTTCCCAAGACACATGGAACGATTTTCTATTGGGGGTCGCATTTTGGATTGGGGGCGGTGTTGTTTTGACCCGTGCCATCCCCAAAAAGATCGTCATTGACCAGACGACCATTGCATTTTTACAGCCACTATTGATTGTGGCGATATTGCTGCGGGTCTATAAACTCACCGATATTCCGAGCGGTATCTGGTACGATGAAGCATTGGCCCTCCTAGATGCTCGCAAAATATTGAACTATGGCAGCTATCGCCCGTTTTTTGTCCCAAACATCACCTATCCCCATTTAATGCTTTATACAGAAGGTCTCCGGCTATTTGGTGAAACAAATGTGGCTGGCCCGCGTTTGGTGCATGTATTTTTTGGTGTAGCAGCCGTCATCAGTGCCTTTTTGGTGGGTGATTTGCTACGCGGACGCTGGTTTGGCCTTCTGATGGGTTTTTTTATGGCGGTCTTTTCGTGGAGTATCACCTTTAGCCGGATTGCCATGACCGGGGTCGAAACCTGTTTTTTCACCTTGTTGACCTTCTATTTCTTGATGCGTATGGTGCGTTATGGGCAATTGCGTGATGCTTTGTGGGCTGGACTAACAGTAGGCACGGGACTTTATTTCTACGCCGCCTTTCGTTTCGCGCTGGTGCCACTTGTTATTTATGGATTGTTGGCGTGGCGTTGGTGGAAACCACAGGCGTTGTTCATGACAGCTTTTGGATCAATGACGGCCCTATTGGTTTTTATGCCCATGCTCGTCTTTTATAGGCTAGAACCTGAGGTTTATACCAGTCGCAGCGAACAAGTCACGGTTTTTCGGGAGGAAAATCGTCTTGGCCTATCTTTGAACGACGTGTTAGACATCAACCTTGATAAACACTTGGCTATGTTCCACGTGTTGGGAGATAACAATGGTCGCCATAATCTGCCCAATGACCCAATGGTGGATATGGTCACTGGGGTGGTATTTGTATTAGGCATGGGATTATCGCTACGTCGCCTCAATCATGCTGAGGAATGGTTCTTTGGCGGATTGTTTGTAAGTAGTTTAGCGTCTGGTGTTTTGACGGTGCATTTTGAAGCGCCACAAGGCTTGCGCACGATTGGCGTTATGCCAGCAATTGCCTATTTTTCGGCATTGACCCTTGAAGAAATTGGGCATGTTCTCATTAAAGCCAAATTGCGCCCCATAGCGATTGCCTCGCTCAGTATTCTGTTGGCGACTACGCTGTATCTGAATTACGACAAATACTTTGAGCAGCAAGCCCGTGATATAGATGCTTGGTTGAGCTATTCGACGCGATCAACGATTGCGGCTCAAGTGATGCGAGATCGGCCCGATAGTAGGATTTATGTGAGTCCATTGGTATTTGGTGAACCCAATATGGCGTTTCTTGTTCCGAATTATCAACAGCAGTCATCCCAAATAGATTTTCCGGATACACTGCCCCTGCGGGTCGTATCGCCAACAGGGCCAACCACGCTTATTTTGCATCGCGCTGAACGGCTTGTTTTTGAGTATGCCAAAATCCTCTACCCGAATGGCAAGTTCACGACAATCACACCCGCAGATTATGGGGTACGCGGAGAATTGGCCCATAATCCGGTAATGTACGTGATTGATTTGGCTCCAGCGGATATTACTGCGATACAGGGACTCAATGAGGATGGCACTGGCGTTTTGTATGCACCGCAATACAGCCAATATCGGTTTTTCAGCGAAGGCCAATTGATGATTGATGGTGCGGTGTGGTCGTCGGGTGACGAACGATTACTAGCAAAGGGCAATCATGCAATCCAGATCACACCCGGCGAAAGACTTGAATGGGAGGTGCGGGATTACACGGTGCGAACTACTGTGCCGACTTGGATGTTGTATCATGCTCCGGTGACCAATAATGGACTTCATGGCTACTTTTATGCGAATACCGATTGGGTAGGGCCACCTGCCCTTGAGCGCATTGACCCATTTTTGGATGTTTACTTTCACAAATTACCGATGCTTCGCCCCTATACGGTCATTTGGATAGGTTTTTTGAATATTCCGGCGGATGGGGTGTATGGGATTGGCCTACGGGCGCAAACGGTTGGTGAAATTCGGATAGATGGGGTATCCGTCCTAGTAGGTAGTGCCGATGATAGACCTATCACCACTATGTTAGAGCTAACAGCAGGGCGGCACCCGATTGAAGTAGGCCTCTTGGATGCCGCCTATTATTCGCGCATTCATCTATTATGGTCGTTGGATGGAGGCAAGACCTATTCTCCTATCCCCCGTGAGGCACTGACCCCCTATTGAGTTGGCGGGTCAAGCGTATACTGCGACAAAAATTCCCAGATGACGGTGGGGGCATCAATATCCATGTTGACTGCCCCAAATCGCTCGGCATCGAGTCGGCCCGGAACACCGGGGATGTTGTGACCGCCCCCATCAATCTCATAAAAAGTGATATTGTCTTCGTCCGCACACCCTTTGAATTCATAGATTCTTACGGATGTGCCGGGTGAATTTCCGACCACCGGAAGGTCGGTGATAGCTACTTGGTTGGGATCGCAGGCGTTATGCACCGCCCAAAATCCCAGCGATTCAGATACTGGATACGTTACCCATTGGCCTTGTTGACGCAAGCCGTCCCACGGGATGCTTTCATCCAAAGTGCCGTGCATGAATAGCATTGGGATGGATGGAGTCTCGGTACAAAAAACCTCAAAGCCGGGGAAGGCCGTCGCCCCAATCACCGCAAAGGCCGCAAATTGATCGTAGGCTTTACAGGCCATCGCTTGGGTCATGAATCCGCCGTTTGAAAACCCCGTTAAATAGACCCTTTGAGCGTCTATATTCAAATCCAGCGTCAGATCGTTGATTAGGGTGCGCAAAAAGCCAACATCATCAATTTCGTTGTCGCCATAGCCGGGAAAATCGAGGGTGTAGTTCCAGCCCTGATTTATACCGTCCGGATAGACCGCTATAAAGTTTTCGGTGCGAGCCACACGGTTTAGGTCCAATAAATAGGCAAAACCTACCCCGGTATCAGGCCGACCATGCAGCGCCATTACCACCGCCGCTGGATGGGACGAGTCGTAGGTGGGTGGGACATATACCGTGTAGTTGCGAGCCAATATTTCAGGTGATATGGCTTGGGTGCTCATCTTGGTAGCCAATGCTTGCCAATCTTCATCCGCTTGCGACCCGAACAGATAGCGCACGGCGATTTGGGTGTAATCTACGCCAAATTGATTGAGGTGATGCTCGCCCACGCTGCGTAACCAGTTATTTCCTGCATTTTCGATGGAAAGAAAGGCCAATGATGTTTCATTCCTGCAGTTTTGATAGAGGCGGATGTCGGGTTCGGTGAAAATCTCAAAATCATTTACATCACAGCCATTCCGTTCGCCCCAAAAGCGCAGCGTACCCCCCATACTTTGAACTCGCAAGGGAGGTGTAGAATCATCTGTGTTGATATTGCGGCCTTCCAACGGATAATAAAAGTCGTTGCCGCCGACCATCATTAGCATTGAAATTGGGGCGGTGGTGGTGGTGGGGCAAAGTTCTTCATGGTAATTCCATAGGAGGGCACTGCTGATAACGACTTTTGCAAATCGTTCAGGCGATTCACAGGCCAGCCGATAGGCCATTAATCCCCCATTGCCCGACCCAACTAGATAAATCCGCTGTTCATTTATGGCATAGGTCGCGGTTAATTCGTCTATCAGGTAATTGATAAAACCCAGATCATCTACTGAATCCGTTTCGGGGAGGGGTGAATAGGCGCTGCGACCATCATCCCAACGCAGGTCATGGCTGTCGGGATAGGCCACAATAAACCCCTGCTCATTGGCGGCGGTGTCAAAGCCAGTCAGCGCGGCGATGGCTTTGCCGGACGAGGCAAACGGATGCAGCACCAGCACCAATGGCATAGATTGGCCTTCGGTATAGGAAGGCGGCACATGCACATACACGGTGCGGTCAAGACCGTCATAGGTCAATGATTGAATTGGATCATCTTGGCCCTGACTCGCTTGGGGCATTCCGACGGCGAGGCATACCAACAGAACCAAGCACACCAAACAAAAACGCTTTCGCATTATGGTTTATCCTTGCTAAAAAAAGGTTTTTTCGGTTTGGGGACTCGGCTAGACTATTTACCCGTCAATTGGTATCTGGGTTCGAGGAAATCAAATCTTCGAGGTCTTGCCGCCAAAATTGCAGAGCATCGCGCACCAGCGACTGTGTACCGACCACCCAAATCGTGCCATCCTCGCCTGCCATCTCAACCGCTTGGGTAAAGGCTTCAAACACGGCGGGTTGATGCGTGACATCAGCGGAAAATTGGCGGGCCGTTTCCGCCACTGCGTCGGTAAAATGCAGGTGTTGGGCGCTGACCTGTGTGACGAGGGTACGGACGACATGTGGCATGAGGGTTTCGAGCAGGCCGACATGGTCTTTGTCATGTGGCAAGGCAGTTACTAAAATAATCGGCGCATGACTGAACGAGAGAACACTATCGCGGAATTGCTCGGCGGACTCCCGATTAATTGCCCCATCCACTAGCACTAAGGGCATATCGCTGACCTTATCACATCGTCCCGGCAGACGAACACTGCTGCTGATTTTGGTCACGGTGGGTTGATGAATATTGCCGACTTGTAGAGCTGAAACGGCGGCATAGGCGGTTGCGAAGTTGGTTGCCTGATAAATCGCAGGAGTGTAGAGTTCAAAGGTATCCGTGTTGATTGCCACCCGCTGAATATTGGATTCGTGCCACCGCTCGAACAAAACATCCCGCCCAACCTGCTGAAAACTTACCCCTAATTGATGGCATGTTTGCTGAATTTGTTCGCTTACCCTTGGCATTTGTGGGGCGCTCACGGCGAGGCTATTGGGCTTGATGATGCCCGTTTTGTGCCACACAATATCTGCGACAGTTGGGCCAAGTTTGTCCAAATGTTCCGCCATGATCGGGGTAAAGCAGCTCACCTGATTTTCGATGAGGCGTACATCGTCAAAACGTCCCCCACGTCCGACTTCTAACACCATCGCAGTGACGCCACTTTGCATAAAATAGCGTATGGCACAAGCCAAAAATAACCCGGTCGGGCTGAGATAATGATTGGAGGGCAATGCGGCATCAATCTGGCGGATGGTGGGGGCGAGGTCATCCATGATTTCGACAAAGGTCGCTTCGGGAATTGCTTGCCCATTGACCCGAATCCGTTCGCGTACACTCAAAAAGCTAGGGCTAGTCATCAGGCCGACGGTGTGACCCATGCCTTGTAAGAGTGCCGCGCAAAAAATCGAGGTCGAGCCTTTGCCCTTGCTGCCTGTGACCGTAATCGTAGGAGCAAGATTAAAGGGCAGATTAGCTTCGGTAAATAATCGTTGGATGCCTGCTAGATTGCGTGTCTCCGAGTCGTAGCCGTGCAAAGAGGGAGTCACGCGGCTGTAGGATTCAAAAATCAGGTTTTCGGCCTCTAACATGAATTAATCCAGTAAGGCTAAGGCGGCTTCAGCTAGGTCGTGAGCAAACTGCTGATTAGGCCCAGCGTGCAGCCGAATCCGCTGGGAAATCTCGATTTGTAGGCTACCAAAATTGCCGGGTTGCGCCGCCAGCTTGGCTAGATTATGCCGTGCAATAATGCTGTCAGAGCGACCGGCAAATTTGATTTCGGGCGTGCCGGGTTTTGGTTCGACAGCCCACCCACGTTGGGTCAACAAATTGTGTAGCCGATCGCGCAGCGTATCCGGATGCCCATTCGCGGTCATGGTTTTACCGTTGAGCGTGCCGAGATAAATATCCGTATCGCGGCTGCGGCAGCCGTGTAAATCCAGCAACAAGGCGGCTGGGCTAGCGTGGGTAATTTGTTGGGCGAGGCCAACAAGGGCCTGTTCAAAGGCATCATATAGCGGCTCGGCGCGGGCATCATCATAGGCGTGTTCACCTGCGACCACTTGTTTGCCGCGACTAAAATCAATGCGTGAACGATGTACCCGCGCAATCAGGACATAGGGAGTGCCTTTTTTTGAACGGCAGACCTGTCTAAATCGCTCCGTGATTTCAACTAAGCCCCCCTCGGCTTTCTTTAAGCCACGCACTCGCTCATGCAATTCGGCGGCATATGACTGCTCAAGCGGCGTGGCATGAGGCAGGGTCAATAAAATAGGTAATGATCCGACTGTCACGTGAAAGGCTTTTTCGGGCGAAAATGACGACATATGCCCTAGCGGGTAAACGTCGCAACCGACTCGATGTGATAAGTCTGTGGAAACATATCCACTGGCTGCACATCCATCAAACGATACCCCGCCCCGACGAGCTTTTTGGCATCACGCGCAAGGGTTGCCGGGTCGCAGGAGACATAGACTAGCTTACGCGGTTTGCACTTAATCAACTGATCCAGCGCAGCGGGTTTCATGCCAGCACGCGGCGGGTCAATGACAGCGGCGTCGAAGTGCCCCTGTAAAAAGCGGGTTAAAAGCTGTTCGGCAGTGCCTTGCAGGATTTTAATGTTGGAAAATCGGCTCAAATTGATTTTGGCATCATTGACGGCAGGCGGGTAGGACTCAATAGCCGTTACTTTACGGGTTTCTGGCGCAAGGAAGGCCGTAAATAGACCCACTCCACTGTATAAGTCCAACACATGCTCGGTACCTTGCAGGGCCAACTGTTCCAACACAAGATTGACCAGTGTCTCAGCTTGGGGCAAATTGACCTGAAAGAAACTGCCCGCTGAGACTTCAAATGTATAGTCTTTGATGGTGTAATGGACTTTGCCAGTGCCTATGATGGTGCGGGTTTCATCGCCGCCTGTCTCGTCGCCCACGTTGCTTGCTACCAATAGTTCGGTGGAGGTCGTACCCACTTGCAAGCGTACCCGTTTTTGTTCCGGTTGGAGGCCCATATCAGTCAACTGCTCGAACAGGCCGTTTAGTTCAGGGCGGATAATGTGGCACTCGTTGATTTTCGTGATCGTGCGGTCATCGGTCATGACAAAGCCAAGTTGTCCGTCATAGGTGCGATGAAAATTAACATGCGAACGGTAGCGCCATTGGTCGGGGCTGCCGATGGTGGGATGCACCACCGCGTTTTTGATGCCGCCAATACGGGCTAATTGATCCGACACAATTTGGCGCTTGAATTCCAATTGGGCTTCATAGCGGATATGCTGCCAGTTGCAGCCGCCGCATTTGCCAAAATGAGGGCAAGGCGGGTCAACACGATTTTCGGATGGGGTGATGATTTCAACCAGTTCCCCCCGCGCAAAATTACCCTTATCTTCAACAATCCGTGCCGCGATGGTTTCCCCAACAATGGCGTAGGGGACAAAGATGGCTTTGCCGTTGTGCCGCCCTATTGCACTGCCCCCATGTGCCATGCCCGTAATTTCAAATTCGATACGTGGTTCGTTCATGTCAAATATTATCCAGTGGTTTTCATGCCGGCGGCAATGCCATTGACTGTGGACAGCACCGCCTTCAAGGTTGCTTCAAAGTCGGGATGATCAGGGGCAAGGCGGCGTAAATCACGCAGCAGGCTGACCTGAATAAAATTGAGTGGGTCAACATAAGGATTGCGCCGTTCGATAGAGCGTTGCATGACAGGCAGATTTTCCAGAATGCCTTGTAGACCCAATATCCGACAAATCTGATCGCAAGCACGGGCGTGTTCGGTTTTGATTTCTTGAAACACCGCTTCTCGAAGGGATTTGTCGTCTACTAATGAGGCATACAATTCTGCGATACCCATATCTGCTTTGGCAAGGTCGAGTTGAGCGTTTTCGATCAGCGCCCGAAAGAAAGGCCATACTTGGAACATATTTCGCAGTTGGGCAAGGCCGTCTGGCGTCTGCTGCATGTAATTTTCCAATGCGTGCCCCAAACCATACCAACTTGGAATAATAGCGCGGCTTTGCATCCATGAGAATACCCAAGGGATAGCCCGTACTTCGCTAAAACCGCCTTGCTGACGTTTGGCAGGTCGTGAGCCAATTTGCATCAGCGACAATTCGCGGATGGGGGTGGCCTGCTGCCAATAATCGAGGAAGGAAGGCGTCTCGAACACAAATTTGCGATAGGCGTCGCGCCCCATCTCGGATAATGTGTGCATGGTCTCGCGCCATTGGGATTCGATCGGTGTTTGAGACGGCACGGCAAAGGCCAATATCACTGCGTTCATCACTTGATGTAAATGGCGTCGAGCGATTTCGGCGTTGCCATAACGATAGGCAATCACTTCGCCCTGTTCAGTGATTTTGATACGACCATGTAGTGAACTGGGGGGTTGCGACAAAATGGCCCGGTTGGTTGGCCCACCGCCGCGTCCGATGCTGCCACCACGCCCATGAAATAACTCAAGATTGATATTTTGCAGTTTGCACAGATCGGCTAATTCACGCTGGGCCACGTATAATGACCAATTGGAAGCCAGATAGCCCCCGTCTTTGCAGCTATCCGAATAACCCAACATGATTTGCTGGTGCATTCCACGCGCTTCCACGTGCTGGCGATAGGCACTGTTTTGGAACAAGGTCGCCATAACAATCGGCGCGTTATGCAGATCGTCAATCGTTTCAAATAGAGGTACTAAATCCACATCGGCATCAATGCCGACTTCACGGGCAAACAGCATCATGGCTAGAATGTCGCTGGGGGCTTCGCTGCGGCTGGCAATGACGGTATCAATTACGGCTTTGCCATAGAGACGATGTGCTTTGGCGATCATGCGCCATGTTTCGATCATGCGATTGGTGGCAGGCGAAAAGGGTAGTTCGATCGGAAACAGAGGGCGTGGATTAGCGATTTCACGCGAGAGCAGAAACTGTTTTTCTTCTTCGGGTAGTTCCAAATAATGGCGCTCCAATCCATAGTGATGAAAAATCTCGTTAAGGGCAGCGGCATGGAGACGGGCATCTTCGCGTACTTCCAGTGGGACTAGATGCAAGCCAAATACCCGCACTGTTGAAATCAACCGTTGGAGAACCCCACGTGCCACCCGATGACCTTTGTTTTCCATTAGGCTGGTCTGCACCAATTTTAGGTCTTCTAACAAATCATCACCCGATTTATAGACTCCTGATTTTAGCTGCCACCAGATGGATTCCATTTTTTGGCGATAAAACTCCCCGGTGTATTTGCTGTTCCCGTTGCCATTGACCGACTCAACCAGCGTCTCCGATACCCCAATCTCCTCAACAGATTGGGTAAGGTGTTCGCGGAAAAACTCAATTTCTTGCAGGTAGACTTCTAAGGCCGCTTCTCGCAGGGTTTTTAGGGTATCCAATGTCACGTCGGGGGTCACATTGGGGTTGCCGTCGCGATCACCGCCGATCCACGAGGCGAAACGCAGCAGGACGGGCAGATTTGACCAATCGGTACCGGGATAATATTGGATAAGGGCCGCTTCAAGTTCCTCGTAGATTGAAGCCGTCACATCCATGATGACAGACGTGATGAAATACAGGCCAAAATCTACCTCATCCGCAACCGTTGCTTTGGAGGCACGGGTCGGTTGGGTCTGCCACAGTTCTTCGATTTCTTCGGCAAGCGCTTTTTCTAATGCGCGCTGTTCGCGTGGCAAAACAGTATGCTGTTCTTTCGAGGCCAGTAGTTGAGCAATATGCCGGAGCTTAACGAGAACTTCCTTGCGTTTGGCCTCCGATGGGTGTGCCGTCAAGACCAACCGCACCGAAATTTGTTCCAATACCGCCCGTACCTCATCGGCGGTAAGGCCGTGTGTGTGGAGGGCTTGGATAGACTCCGCTATGGATTCAGTCAGATTTTCTTCATGTTCTCGTTGGAGCAGAATCCGGATACGCTGGTGGTCTTCGGCAATATTGATGAGTTGGAAATAATTACTAAACGCCTTAATGAGAACACGCCGCTGCTCAAGATTTAGGGTGTTGATGAGTGTGGTTAGTTCTTCTGATGCGCCAAGTTCAAAATTTCGACGGCCCTTGGCTGTTTGCCGGACAACCTCAACCAACTCAAAGGCATCATTGTCGTGTTGTTCCCGGATGATGCTGCCCAATAGGTTGCCCAAAAAACGAATATCAGTGCTAAGTGGGCTAAAATGCCCGGCTGTAATGTCCGAGGTTGTGCGTTTCATGACAGTGTATTCTGATTATGTGATGCAATTGGACAAACTTTAGCCTATATCCGGGGTGGTATCAAGCATGTTTAGTTGTTCTCACCATTTAATGTTATAGTGAAATAAATTACTAAAGGGATTTATTCGAGTGTTTCTATGTATATGGCATATCTGCTTGGCGTATTGATTCCGCTGTTCTTTCTTTATTTAGTACACCTTCTCGAAATCTACGCAGCGAGTCGTCACGAGGTTCTATGGTTATCCATTGGTTGGGGGATTTTGGTTTTCGGTGTTGCCTATGGGGTACATCGGTTTATGCTTGACCGTAACCTAGCAACAATTGAAGGCCTAAATTATTTTGCAGCCCCGATTATCGAGGAAATTCTCAAAAGTGCGTTTCTGATTATTTTGGTACGACGTCTGGTTCTGCGTTATGCTGCCGACGGGATGGCCTATGGTTTTGCAATTGGGATCGGGTTTGCGATTGTCGAGAACATTACGTATGTCATCAATAATCCCGATACTGGACTGCAATTGGCGATGACTCGCTCCCTATCAATCAGCCTTGTGCATGGATTCACAACAGCGATCGTGGGTACTGTTGCCGGGGCCAGCTTGCCGTTTCCTAATCGCACGCGGATCAACCGATTTTTGCTTAGTCTTGTATTGGTTATGTTGATTCATGGCAGTTTCAACTTTGTAGTGCGGAATCTGTCGGGTGCGGAATTGCTGCTCACAGCACTTGGCATGGGTCTTGGCAGTGTCGTAGTTATTATCGTCATTATGCGGCGGACACTTGACCGCGAGGGCCAAGCAATTCAGCTCGAATTGTCGGGGGTATTAAGCGCGGGTGAATTAGCAGCGACCCGTAATCCAGAAGTGATGGCTCAACTGCTGGCTCAACATCGCGGGACGATTGGTGAAAATCGTACTAATCTCATCCAACGCTATGTTACATTGCAGGCCCAACGTGGCATCTTGCGAAAAAATATAGCTTTGAGCCCAAACCCGAAATTGGTCGAGACGCTCAATCGCCAGCTTCAGACCACTGAACAGCAATTGGATGTTTTGCGTGGCAGTATGGGGCTATATACATGGATTTGGCTGCGAAGTGTGCTACCTTCGGAAGAAAGCAATCTATGGCTACAACTCGACAATCAACTCACTGCCGAACAGCCACAATTAGCCCGTTTAATTCAGCTAAATGAACGCCAAGTGCTTGTCCCCCACGCTGAATTAGAAGATCGAAAGCGTATTTTGCATCAAGGGGCTTTGTTTAATGGGCTTGCGGATGAGGATTTGGTTGACTTGGCCCTATTGCTGAGTGTTCGTCATTTTGATGTTGGGGATGAGGTGATTCATCAAGGCGGAAAAAGTGACACCTTATTCATTACAGCAGCGGGCAACTTGGTTGTCAGTGTCTCGGACGATCAACATCAGCAAACCATAATCACGGCATTTGGTGTGGGGGATGCGTTTGGCGATATGGAAATCTTGGATAGCGAACCTTCAACCGTGACGGTGACGTGTTTGGACAACGTAACTGTCTATTATTTGAAACGGGCAGACCTGATTACGCTCCTATATGCCAAACCACAGGTTACATTAGAGATGATGCGGGTACTATCGCAGCGATTACGCCATCAAACGGCATTGACGATGTGGATACAACGAACGGCGTCAACAGGAACATAATTCGAGATGCGCTACTTATTGTATATTGGGCTTAGCTTTGCTGGATTGTTACTGCTTTTATTGACGGCGACTTTGGTAGTAGCACGGAGCCAACCCGCCGAACCTGCATGGATCGTTTTTACCTCTAGCCGCAATCGGGACAAAGAACTCTACCTGATGCGCCCTGATGGCACCGGGCTTAAACAATTGACCACTCGACCGGGTAATGATTGGGGGGCGGTTTGGTCACCCGACGGACGGTGGTTGGTATTTACCCGTAACGAAAATGGTGACTCCTCGATTTATCGGATGCGCCTTAATGGGAGTTACCTTCAGCCATTGACCCCGGCGGGGCTAGAGGCTTGGTCGCCGGCCATTTCGCGCGATGGTCAATGGATTGCCTTTTCGGGAGAAATCGGTGGTGAAACTGATTTATTTCGGATGGGTATGGATGGCGGAAATCTTTTGCAGCTCACCGCTAGTGAAGGCGAAGAATGGTCTTTTTCATGGTCACCAGATAATCAGCAGATTGTTTTTTCAGCCCGTCGCGAGAGTAATGTAGATATTTTTGCCATCAATTCAGACGGCACCAACGAACGACGGTTGACCAATGGACCCAGCACGGATTCATCCCCGGCATGGTCACCAGACGAAGAATGGATAATTTTTGCTTCGGATCGTGGAGGGGATGTTGATTTATACCGAATGCGGCCCGATGGATCGGAGCAACAGCGGGTGTTGCAAAGCCCATTGTCTGACTGGGATCCACAGTTTTCGCCGGATGGCAAACAGGTGGTATTCGCCTCGTCCCATTCGTTTCGCACCGATACATGGGACATTTATGCGCTGCAATTGGATGGGGGGCATGTTCGGCGGTTGACGACTACCTATCTGGATGATCGCTTCCCAGCGTGGTCGCCGATTATAGATCAGTCATGGCAAAGGGGGTGGTTTGCCATGACTGGATTGCTGCTAATTGGCGCAGGATGGTGGTTACGTTACCAGCGATGATGCACTTGTTCACGGACGTATTGATCGTAGACCGCACGGACTTTCGCCATTTGGTCTTCAGTAAGTTGTGAGAGGGCCGATGCTTTGATATTGTCTTCGGCCTGCGCGGGATATTTTGCGCCGGGGATGACACATGTCACGGCGTCAAACATCAAAATCCAGCGCAGGGCTAACTGGGCCATTGTCGCGCCGCCGGGGAGAATACTACGTAATGCTTCGACGGCCTGCAAACCCGTTTCATAATCTACGCCGGAGAATGTTTCGCCCATATCAAAGGCTTCTCCTTTTCGGTTAAAGGTGCGATGATCGTCGGATGAAAACTGGCTGTTGCGTGTCATCTTACCAGTGAGCATCCCACTGGCGAGTGGCACACGCGCTAAAATGCCAACTTTGCGCCGTTTGGCCTGCTCAAAAAAGAGTTCACTGGGGCGGAAACGGAACATATTGAAGATGATCTGGACGGATTGGACACCCGGATATTCAATCGCCTTGAGGGCTTCTTCGACTTTTTCAACACTGACGCCGTAATAACGAATTTTGCCCGCCTGCACCATATCATCCAAGATGCCGAAAATTTCGGGGTGATAATAGGTTTCCATCGGAGGGCAGTGGAGTTGCAGCAGATCAAGGCAGTCGGTTTCCAGATTTTTTAGACTGCGTTCGACCCATCCGTTCAAGTTTTCGCGGCTATAGCCCTCAACTATTTGAGCAGGTAGACGTCGTCCTGCTTTGGTGGCAACATAGATGTTTTCGGAACGTTCTTTGCGTAATTTGGCAATCAGCCGTTCGCTGTGACCATCGCCATAGACATCGGCGGTATCAATAAAATTGACGCCTAGATCAATGCTATGATGCAGGGCCGCCAGCGAGTCGGTATCGTTCACTGACCCCCACGCACTGCCGATGGCCCATGCCCCAAAACTGACTTCGGATACTTTCCATCCGGTACGCCCTAATTCTCGGTAATTCATGCCTAGCTAACTCCCTCTTTGGTAAGTTGATTATTGACTGTCCGCCAGATGCTTAACGGATTGGCATTTCTTAATGCCTCTGGTAGGAATGTATCGGGCAGATTTTGGAAAGCGACTGGACGCAAGAATCGTTTAATGGCGGTTGTACCAACAGATGTGGTCGCCGGGGCAGTCGTGGCCGGATATGGCCCGCCGTGCTGCATACTATGAACAACAGCCACCCCTGTTGGAAAACCGTTCAAAATGAGTCGCCCAGCCTTTTCGCGTAGTAAGTTAAAGATTTCACGTGCGTAACCCATTTCACTTTCTTCAGCATGGATTGTCGCGGTCAAATTACCATGTAGTGCTGGGATGGTATTCAACAAATCGGTCATACTTTCGCAGACAACAAACATCGTCACCGGGCCGAAATGCTCAGTTTGCAGGGCAGGGTCGGCACGAAAATCACGCGAATGGGTTGTCAGCACCGTATTGGGATAACAATAACATTCAGCCTCTTTGGGTGTCCCTCCGGTCAGCGTTTGTATAGCGGCATGGCTTATCGTTGCGACCACAGCCTTCACCAAGCCATATTCAATACTGGCATTCAGCAAAACTCCGGGGGCGCGTGATTCCATTTTCGATTTGACCAATTCGATAAATTGGTGTGCCTCAGGGCTATCTATCATCAGAACAAGTCCGGGGTTGGTGCAAAATTGGCCTGCGCCCAATGTCACCGATGTGACAAAACCCTCCGCTACCCCCTCCATCCGCGCCGCTATCGCCCCCGGCAAAATCACCATTGGATTGATACTGCCCATCTCAGCATACACAGGAATGGGTTTGGGGCGAGCCGCCGCCGTGTCAAAAATGGCACGTCCGGCCCGTAACGACCCCGTAAATCCGACTGCTTCGAGGAGTGGGTGCTTCACTAGATTTTGCCCAACTTCGACGGTATCCCCCTGCAACAACGAGAAAAAGCCGGGATGAATATCACAATGAATCATGGCGCGGTAGATGGCAAGGGCCGTCAATTCAGAGGTGGCGGGATGACCGGGGTGGGCTTTGACGATGACCGGACAGCCTGCCGCAAACGCCGACGCCGTATCTCCACCCGCTACCGAAAAAGCGAATGGGAAATTGCTGGCGGCAAACACAGCCACAGGCCCAATCGGAAACAGCATCCGCCGAATACCAGGTCGGTCCGCCGTTGGAGTATCAATAATCGCCTCGACGTATGACCCCTCGTGCAGCAAATTGGCAAAAGCACGTAGCTGTCCAGCGGTGCGGGCGCGTTCTCCGGTCAGGCGGGTCAAACCAAGCCCGGTTTCCATATCGGCGGTGTTGAGCCATTCATCACCCAACGCCTCGATTTCATAGGCCACCGCTTCCAAAAACCTAGCAAGCAGCCTTGGGGGATAATTCCGCGTGATCTTGAACGCCTCAGCAGCGACAGTTACAGCGCGGTCAATTTCAGAGGGGGTAGCGTTAAAAAATTGAACATCGCCGGGAGTCTTGGTGCGCGAGTTGACGCTCGTAAAAGTTTGATGCCCCTCTGCGCTAGGTGTGCCAGCAATAAAATGATACCCACTAATCGGCATAAGTGACTCCTTCAGATTGGGCGGGATTTTGGCTGAGTGCGTGCATCCCGGCTTTCAAAACTTCAATAATAAGATCTGTATCGTAAAGGCAACCGCGCCAAGTTCCCCCGCTGACCTCCTGCAATGCGGCCCACAAGCGGGTATCGTCGGGCAAAAGCGCATGAGGGCGTAGTTCGGGATGTGAGGCACGCTTGGCTAATAAATCGGCGGCTTGTGTGGGGGATAAATCTTGTCCATCTGTGCCAACCAAGTTAATTTGCCCGACGAGGTTCTCACGGTCAATCACAATTTCGATGATGTCCCCATCGCGCAACTTTCCAATCGGCCCACCCGACAAGGCTTCTGGCCCAATGTGCCCAATACATGCCCCGGTCGAGACGCCAGAAAATCGGGCATCGGTCAGCACCGAGACCGTTTTACCCCAAGGGATAAATTTGAGGGCGGAGGTGACTTGATAGGTTTCTTCCATACCCGTTCCCGATGGCCCAACGCCGATCATGACCACAATATCGCCAGCTTGGACGGGGTGTTCACTTTGGCCCTTAATGGCGCGGACGGCAGCTCGTTCAGAAGTAAACACACGGGCAGGGCCTCGATGCCGATAGGTATTATCCGGCCCAATCACGGAACGGTCAATCGCGGTCGCTTTTATGACTGCCCCCTGCGGCGCAATATTGCCAATTGGGAAAACAACGGTACTCGTGAGCCCAGCGCGTCGTGCCATATCGGGATTCATAATCACTAGATCAGGGTCAATTTGATTGCCTGCCCCAAGAATTTTCCGCACGATTTGGCGGCGTTCGCTATGTTGCCACCAATCTAAGACCGTCGAAAGTTTTTCGCCTGTGACAGTCAAGACATCCAAATTAAGTAGGCCCATTTCGCGTAGATGCAGCATGACTTCTGGCACACCTCCCGCCATATACACCTGTACCGTCGGGTGGTTGCGTGGGCCATTTGGCAGAGCATCTACCAAGCGCGGCGTGCGGCGGTTGACATGTGTCCAATCCTCAACTGTGGGTAGGTTTAACCCGGCGGCGTGGGCGATGGCGGGTATATGCAGCAGTAAATTGGTCGAACCACCGAATGCGGCATGTACTAGCATAGCATTTTCCAACGCGGCGGGGGTTAAAACATGCCCAAGTGAAATCTGGTTGGCGGCAAGTCTCAATAGAGCCAACGCCGAACGTCGGGCCATATCCAGCCATATGGTTTCACCGGATGGAATAAGGGCACTGTGCGGCAAAGCCATTCCAAACGCCTCGGCGACAACCTGTGAAGTAGCTGCCGTTCCTAAAAATTGACAGCCACCCCCCGGCGAACCACACGCCCGACAGCCCATCTCAGCAGCATAATCTATGCTAATCATGCCATGTGCGAAGCGTGCGCCGATGGTTTGAATCGTGCCCGCATCCTCGGCCTCAGCGGTTGGCAGGGTCACACCCCCCGGCACAATTACCCCCGGTAACTCGTGACAGCCAGCAAGGGCCATCATCATTGCGGGTAGACCTTTATCACAGGTCGCCACGCCTAAAACACCAGCGCGGGTCGGTAGGGAGCGAATTAACCGCCGCATGACCATCGCCGCGTCATTGCGATAGGGCAGGCTGTCCATCATGCCGGTAGTACCCTGTGTGCGCCCATCGCAAGGGTCGCTGACATAACCAGAGAATGGGAGTGCTCCATTCTCTCGCAGGGTTTCAGCCGCCGCCCTGACCAGCGCGTCCAATTCCCAATGGCCGGTATGGTAGCCGAGCGCGATAGGCCGTCCATCTTCACTCCGCAGACCACCAAGCGTGCTGAGAATTAAATATGGTGTACGGCCCACATCGTCGGGATTCCAACCCATACCGACGTTGAGGGTCAAACCGAATAGATTGCCACTCGGTTCATTGAGCAGCATCTCTTCAGTCAGAGGCAGTTTGCCCTCAGCGCCTTGACCATAGATGCGTGTGTCTTGGACGGATTGCGATGAGCCTAGAATATCGTCTAAGGACGGCAGGATAGATTCGGTCATAGGACTTCGCAGGTGTTTTCTAATCTACCAATGCCATCAATTTCCACCGCGACCCGATCACCATGTTGCATAAACAACTTAGGATTGCGGAAGGCGCCTGTTCCATGTGGTGTCCCCGTCAAAATGATGTCGCCGGGTTCAAGCGTGAAGGCTTGCGAAGCGAAGGAAATCAGATGGGCTACCCCAAAAATCATCTCGCTGGTGTTGCTCTCTTGGACATGTTCGCCATTCAAGATACAGCGAATGGCAAGGGTCTGTGGGTCGGGAATTTCATCTTTGGTCACCAACACTGGCCCAATCGGACAGAAAGTATCCAAACTTTTACCCCGTATCCACTGCCCATCGCTGAATTGCAGATCACGGGCGCTGACATCATTGGCGCAGGTATAGCCAAAGACATAATCGAGGGCCTCGGCTTCGGAGACATGCCGAGCTGTTTTGCCAATTACGACCGCTAGTTCAGCTTCATAGTCTACTTGCTCGGTCAGCGCTGACGCCCATTGAATTGGGGTGTTGGGGCCGGTCATCGCGGTGGTAAATTTAGTAAAGATCAAAGGACGCTTGGGGGGTTCGGTGTTGGTTTCCCGGCAATGATCCATGTAATTGAGACCGATGGCGATAATTTTGCCGGGGCGCTCAACTGGGGCCAGCAGCGGAAATGCGCCGAGGGCATATTCGACTTTTGGACTGCGGATTTCACCTGCCAAGATTTCAGACCATGTAAGCGAAGTAGAAAGAACGCTCTGATTTTCTAATAAACCAAAATGTGACCCTTTTTCAGTATCAAATCGAACCCATCGCATGAGATTTTTCCCTAATTTTTGAAGCGGTAAACTCCTCAGTATAATAACCTGCGATACCTTTTAGGAGCAAAGAGTTTATGATAGAAAAAATTTTTGAAGGGCAGGCCGCCATTGTGACGGGTGCTGGCGTTGGCATTGGCTATGAAATCGCTCGCCAGTTGGTACTGCGCGGCGCAAAAGTATTGTTAAATGATGTGGATGGGATTCTTGCTCGTGATGCGGCTCAAACAATCGCGGCGGAAGGCGGGGTCTGTGTGGGTACTGGGGGTGATGTTGCCGATGTGGAGCAAACACGCGGCCTTGTAACCGAAGCCGTCCATCAATTTGGGCGCTTGGACATGGCAGTCGCGAATGCCGGACTAACCGTTTGGGGCGATTTTTTTGACTACCTGCCCGAAAATCTGGATCGTGTACTGGCAGTCAATCTGCGCGGGTCTTTTTTCCTTGCCCAAGCCGCTGCCCGACATATGCGTGAGGCCGGACACGGTGGACGCATCTTATTTATGTCGTCGGTCACGGGTCATCAAGCTATCCCCTATATCGCTGGTTATGCCATGACCAAAGCTGCCCTTGAAATGTTGGCGAAAAATCTGGTGGTCGAGCTGTCCCCTTATGGCATCACGGTGAATGCTGTCGCGCCGGGGGCAACCGTCACCCCGCGTAATCTGGCCGACGATCCCAATTATGAAATCGTTTGGGGGCATGTGACCCCGACCCAGCGTCCGGCCTTTCCGCTGGATATTGCCAACGCCGCCCTGTTTTTCCTTTCCCCGGCCTCATCCCAAGTGACCGGACAGACCCTAGTGGTAGATGGTGGGTGGACTGCCATCAGCCCTTCACCTTCGCTTGATTTCGTCGAACGCAAAACGGAGTAGAACCATGACCGACCCTGTAGATGTGGGCATTGTTGGAACCAGTTGGTGGGCAGATTCGATGCACCTGCCCGCGCTTGCCAATCACCCCCACGCCAGAATTGACGCGATTTGTGGCCGTGATTTGACCAAAGCCAAACATATGGCAGAACGCTGGCATATCCCCTATGTGTATGCCGATTATCACGACATGATTGAAGATCGGCGCTTGGATGCGGTGGTGATCTCCACATCGAACGACAGCCACCATCCGATTGCGATGGAGGCCATGCGAGCAGGGTTACATGTGCTGTGCGAAAAACCGCTGGCCTTGACCTATGTCCAAGCCAAAGAAATGGCAGATTTTGCGACGGCCAATAACCTCAAGACCCTTGTGCCCTTCACCTATGGATTTATGCCGACCAGTCGCTTTCTCAAAGAATTGGTTGACGACGGCTATATCGGGCGCCCCTATCATCTCAATATGCGTTACTACACAGGCTATGCCCGCAATGGCGAATACCTGTGGCGCTTCGATTTGGGTAAATCTGGTGCAGGCGTGGTCGGCGATATTGGCACACACTTTTTTTATATCGCGCAGATGATTTATGGGGATGTCAAAAGCGTAAGCTGCCATCTCACTCATTTGGTGGAGCGTGTACCCACTGACCCAGATGGCAAGCCCTATGAAATTGGGGATGATGGGGCAATTATCACGCTGCAATTTGAAAATGGAGCCAGCGGGGTGATTCAGGTCAGCGCGGTATGTTATGAGGATACCCCGTTTGGACAGACCCACCACATGGAATTTCATGGCTCCGGCGGCACGCTCTATAGCTATACCGATTGGGCGACGGTGCAGATGGTATCCGGGGCACGGATTGGTGAAGGACAGGTCAAGCCGCTGGAAATCCCCGACCGTATTTGGGCCGGGGCGCGGCGTGATACCGTGCATAACACCTATCGGGATATATTCCGCGAGCAAGATAACATGACACGTGGGTTTATCACGGCGATTGTGGAAGATAAACAGCCTGCGCCGGATTTTCAGGTGGGCGCAAAAATTCAGCGCATTTTGTCGGCAGCTATCAAGAGTCACCAAGAAGGCCATTGGATTGAGGTTAATTCAATAACTACTTAATAAAGAGGAACTTTTTATGCGATTACATAACAAAATAGCCCTTGTAACGGGGGCGGCACGCGGGATTGGGCATGGTATTGCGGTGCGATTTGCCCGAGAAGGGGCGAAAGTTGGCGTATTGGATTTGCACGAAAGAGCCTGTCAAACAGTGGTGGATAAAATTGAGGCGGCAGGTGGTCAGGCCATCGCTCTCGGCGCGGATGTCACCGATGAGCAGAGTGTAAATCAGGCGGTGTCTCGTCTAAAAGAACGCTTTGGCCCAATTAATGTGTTGGTCAATAATGCCGCTGTGATGCCGTCTGGTCGGATTCATGAACTGCATCCCGACGATTTTGACCGCTGTATAGCCGTGAATCTGCGAGGGGCCTATCTATGCAACCGCGCCGTGATCCCCGATATGCTGGCAATGGGGCAAGGCAGCATCATCCATATGGCAAGTGTCACCGGCATTCGTGGCCTACCCGGAATCGCGGTCTACTCTGCCACCAAAGGCGCATTAATTGCCCTAACCCGTGCCATGTCTACCGATTATGCCCGTTTGGGGATTCGGGTTAATTCAGTTTCACCCGGCACAATTGATTCCCCGATGCTGCACGAGTTTTTGGCGGCACAGTCCCGGCCAGAATATTTACGCCAGCAGTTTGATGAGATGCACCCCATTGGGCGGGTCGGAACGATCGAAGAGGTCGCCAGTGTGTTTGTGTTTTTGGCATCGGACGAGGCCAGTTTTGTGACAGGCTCGAATTATGAAGTAGACGGCGGGTTGTCGTCCAAAGGTGAACAACCCCAAGATTAGAAAGCGAAAAAACTTGATGAACGATCCATTACTTGTGCGCTACTTCCATCCCGATTATGGTACGCGGCTGGGAGTGCGGTTTAATGAAAACGTGCATGATGTCCACAGCGAATATCCAAGCCTAAGCGCATGGCTCAAATCGAGTGTGGGCCGTGCCGAAGCTGCTATCGAAGAAATCTTGCAGGCGGGCCGTGTTAGTCTCTTGACCTTCCCTGCCGTGATTTTTGAAAATACCCCTACCGAAAACAAGCCACATTGGTTAGCACCAGTAGATGAGCAAGATGTATGGGCTGCCGGGGTGACCTACGAAAGCAGTAAAATGGCCCGTCAAGAAGAAGCGGTAGATGGCGGGGATGTGTATGCTCGTGTGTATCGCGCTGAACGCCCCGAACTATTCTTTAAGGCGCGGGGACGATGGGTGGTGGGAATCCACGCTGGGGTCGGGATTCGCCGCGATGCCACATGGTCTGTGCCAGAACCGGAATTAGGCCTTGTCATCAATCCGGCAATGGAAGTCGTTGGTTTTACGATTGGTAATGACATGAGCAGTCGCGATATTGAAGGTGAAAACCCCCTCTATCTACCGCAAGCCAAAGTCTATATTGCGTCGTGTGCAATGGGGCCGGGGATTCTGCTCAGAGCAAGTACCGATTGGCTTGACACCTCGATTCATATTCATATTCGGCGGAAGGGTGAAGTGGCTTTTGAAGGCGCGGTGCATACCTCGCGCATCAAACGCACCATTTCTGAATTGGTGGATTATCTTGGTCGCAGCAATACCTATCCCGAAGGTGTGGTACTACTGACTGGTACAGGTGTCGTCCCTCCCGGTGAATTCACGTTGCAAGCAGGGGACGTGGTGCAAATCGAGATTGAGGGTATTGGAACACTTATCAATACTGTGAAAGTGGTCTGATATGGATCAGATTCGCTCATGGCTCTACATTGGCAAATACCGTGATACCCGTGATTTGGACTATCTGCAATTGCACAACATCGGCGCGATGCTGCAACTAGCCGAGTTAGTCGAGCAACCCAATATCACGACGTTGTATTTGCCAGTCGAAGATGGTGAACCGATTCCACTAGACCTGCTGGTTCAAGGCATCGAATTTGTCCGTTCCCAAAAATTGCTTGGCAAAATTGTACTGGTCGCTTGTGGGGCAGGGATTAGCCGTTCAAGTAGCTTTGCGCTGGCGGCACTTAAAGAGGAGGAAAATCTTGGGTTGATGGAGGCCCTGCGTGAAGTAATTGCCTATCATTTTGATGCCCAACCGCATAAGGCATTATGGGATTCGCTATGCGGGTATTACAACGAAGCAATTGATTATCGAAAAGTGATGGACTTGATTCTTGAAAATAGGTAACTATGAAAATTACTGCGATTGAATCTTTACAATGGGCGGAATATCCCCGGTTGATGGTGGTGCGTGTCCACACCGATTCTGGTCTCATCGGGCTTGGCGAAACAGTAGATAAAATCCCCGGCGCAAAAGGAGCACTACATGGCACCGTCGCACCGCTGGTACTGGGTCAAGATGCGCTCGATATTGAGGGTCTATGGCGCTTTGTCATGGACAACCTCATGTATCACGGGTATGCCGGGGCGGAAACACGTGCGCTTTCTGCCATCGAGGTCGCGCTGTGGGATATCATGGGCAAACATTACAATGCCCCCCTCTATCATTTGCTCGGCGGCAAGACCCGCCAAAAAGTGCCAACTTATAATACCTGTATCGGCTTTGGCCCGATTCAAGATTACGCGGCATGGCATGAGGATGCTGAGGCATTGGCGAAAAGTCTGCTGACGGATGGCATCAGGGCGATGAAAATTTGGCCCTTCGATCAATTCAGCGAGGGGTCATTCGGGCAATATATCAGCATAGCCGATGTCGAAAAAGGCCTGACCGCCGTCCGTCAAATTCGGGACGCTGTTGGGACAGATATGGAAATCGGCATCGAATGTCATTTCCGCTGGAACCGAGTCAGCATGGAACGCATTGCCCGTGCCCTCGAACCGTATAACATCCTTTTTTTGGAAGATGTAATGTCGCCAGTCTATCCCGATGAAATCCGCGAGTTTTCACGCCGCACGTCCATTCCAGTCATTGGTTCAGAATTATTGATGACACGCTGGCAGTTACGCGAATGGCTGGAAAAGCACGTCTCTCAAATCGTAATGACCGATCCAGTGTGGAATGGTGGCATTGCGGAGACCCGGAAAATCGCTAATATAGCAGAGGCGTTTGGCGTGCCATTGGTGCTGCATAACGTCGCTGGCCCAATCTGTCATGCAGCCTGTATGCACCTCGGCGCACACATTCCCAACCTTTATTTTGTAGAATCCGTGCGAGCCTTTTATCAGACCTATTTCCCCATCATGAGCGAATTTGCACCAAAGGTCGTGGATGGACATTTAGCCATTCCAGAAGGGCCGGGATTAGGGGTAGACCTACGTCCCGAAATGTTGAAACGACCCGACCTGATTTATCAGATTTCTGAAGGGGAAGGTTTGTCGAAAGGCCGACGGGCAATGGGCGACCACTGGGCCGTCGAGGAGATTCGTTAAATTTATGAGTGCTATTGTACGGACGGTGATGATTGGGGTTGGCGGTATGGCCCGCAGTCACATCAAACGCATGTTGCAAATGGCGGATACCACCGAGGTTGTGGTAATGTCTGACCCCTCCCAAGAAGCCTATGATGAAACGGCGAAATTGTTTAAGGCGGTTGGCGTCAAAGTTCCCCCGAATATCCCGGATTTAGAGGAACTGGTCACCCAATATCATGGGAAATTAGACGCGGCATTTATCATTACCCCCCACGCCTATCACCATGACCAGACCAAGCTGTGTTTGGAAGCGGGTATTGATGTGCTGCTGGAAAAACCGATGGTGATGAATGCGCAAGAAGCCGAAAGCCTGATTGAAATTCGGGATCGCACCGGACGGCTGTTGGTGGTGGCATTTCAGGGCAGCCTCTCACCCCAAATTCGCACTCTCGACAAAATGCTCCGGGCGGGTGAATTGGGTGAAATCCTGACTATCAGTGGCACGGTCTGGCAAAATTGGGGGCCGAATGTGGCCGGGACATGGCGACAAGTACCGGAGTTATCGGGCGGCGGTTTCTTATTTGATACCGGGGCGCATATGCTCAACACCATTGCCGATATTGCAGGAGAAGATTTCACCGAGGTGGCGGCATGGCTGGATAACAATAATCGTCCGGTGGATACCCGCGCAACAGTGATGGGCAAGCTGGCATCCGGCGCGATGGTCACAATTGCGGCCTGTGGTGAAACCATCCCCTCCTGTGCCTCTGAAATTTTCGTATTTTGCACCAAAGGGATTGTACGCACGGGTCAATGGGGCGAACGTCTATTGCTGCAAAAACATGGTAGCGACACATTTGAAGAAGTGCCTGTCCCAGCTTCGATGGGTGTATGGGAGCAGTTCTTGGCGGTACGCAACGGCAAAATTCCAAACCCCGCCCCGCCTGAAATTGGTCTGCGGATGTCACAATTATGGGATGCGGTTCAAGCCTCGGCAGCGCAAGGTGGCGCTCCGGTGAAAGCAAACTAAGGGAGAAAAAGAATGTCTAATCCATTACGTGTTTTAGTCTGGAACGAAGGCCGCCACGAAAAGAAGAACCCGAAAGTACAGGCCATGTATCCCAACGGGCTGCATGACGCGATTGCCAAACCGCTGCGAGAAGCAGGATTTTCGGTCAACACCGCCACCATTGATGACTCCGAACACGGCTTGACCGAGGCGGTATTGGCGGAAACCGATGTGTTGACGTGGTGGGGGCACATTGCGCACAAAGAAGTCAGTGATGAGATTGTCGAGCGTGTTCAAAAACGGGTGCTAGATGGTATGGGGCTGGTTGTTTTACATTCCGGTCATCACTCCAAAATCTTCAAAAAACTGATGGGCACCACCTGCGATTTGAAATGGCGGGAAGCCGATGAACGCGAACGGATTTGGGTCGTCGCGCCACACCACCCCATTGCCGAGGGCTTAGGCGAATATTTTGAAATCCCCCGCGAAGAAATGTATGGCGAATTTTTCGACATCCCGCAACCGGATGAATTGGTTCTGGTCAGTTGGTTCCAAGGGGGTGAGATTTTCCGTAGTGGGTGTTGTTATCAGCGCGGACTTGGCAAGATTTTCTATTTCCGTCCCGGTCACGAAACCTACCCGACCTATTATCAAAAAGAGGTGTTGCAGGTGATTGTGAACGGCGTCAAATGGGCTGCACCGGGCAATGGCCCCAAGCCGATTTTTGGCAATCACAAACCATTGGAGACGATTACCCCCCATGAGGGGTAGTTTGAACTAAGAGACTGGGCCGAGGCATTGAGCCTGCGTCATCGAATGGCGGCTTGCTCATGGGTGGGCCGCTTTCCATCACGGGTTTTGTATCTTATTTGTATATTGCATCGCAGTCTCCGAAAGCCTGCTATCTAAGTACAAAGTTCTCTGATACGGAGGTTTTTGATGCAACGGTTTTGGGAAATTGGCGGAAAACTATTACTAGAGCGCCCTGTTCGTGCAAAAATGCTGATTGAGTTGGCAGAAAAATTAGAGGCCTCTGGCCGGAAAATCGAATCACACTTTGCCAAAGTCGGCGATAGCGAATGGAATCGGCGGGTATTGACCCATATCATCGGCATCGAACGGTGGGGACAGCGTCGGTTGCGCGTGATGCAGGGTGAATCATTGATCAAAGATGAATATAATGGGTATCGTCCAGCCCGCGATGCGTCATGGGCGCAGTTGCAAGCCGTTTTTCAGACTACTCGCGGCGAAACCATTGTGCTTGCCAAAGCACTATCACAAGCCAATGTTAGTGATGCTGTGCGAGTGCTCCATAACCAATATGGCGAACTGACGGCGCGTGGGTGGTTGCATTATCTGGATATTCATGCGCTTGGTGAGTCGAAAAAAATGAGGAAGGGCTAAATGATAGACTTTGGACTCGGCATGTTGGCTGGCCCCCCAAAAGGTCAGATTTCGCACTGGCTGTCCGATCTAGATGCCAGTTTGCCCCATTTTGAGGATTTTTTTCGCAGCCTATGGATGACCGACCATTTTTTCTGGGACGACGACCCGACCTATGAAGCATGGACGGCACTGAGTTTTGCGGCGGCGCGTTGGCCTCAATTCGAGATTGGGCCGATTGTGTTGGGCCAGAGCTATCGTAATCCTGCACTCATGGCGAAGATGGCCTCCACCCTGCAAGCCCTGACAAATGGACGTTTGATAATGGCGATTGGGGCGGGCTGGAAAGAAGATGAATACCGCGCCTATGATTATCCCTTCCCCTCGGCGGGTGTGCGAGTCGAGCAGCTAGAAGATACGCTGGAAATTTTCAAACGCCTATGGTCACAACCCGGCAAGGTCAACTATCAGGGCAAACATTACCATCTGGTAGATGCCTATTGTGAACCCAAGCCTGAACCCATGATTCCGATTCTGGTTGGCGGTGGGGGCAAGAAAACCACTTTATTAGCGGCGAAATATGCTGATATGTGGAACCTGCCCGATGCGGGTTATGCCAATTACTTTGAGCGCGTCAAGATTTTGCATGGGCATTGTGAAGCCATAGGTCGCGATCCCAAATCTATCCGCCTAACGTGGTTTGGACGCTTGGCGGTGGGTAAAACTGAGGCCGAAGCGAAGGCACTTGGTGGGGGCAAATGGACCAAAGACAATGCTTTTGTCGGCACACCTATGCAAGTGGTTGAGCAAATGGGGGCATTTGTTGCGGGTGGCGTTGATTATTTCATGCTCGAAGTGCTTGGATTGCCGAATCGTGATGTAATTGGGATGACGCTGGATGTTCTATCCACACTGCGGGGGCACTAAGCCATGAAGTTGAAATGGTATGGGCACGCTAGCTTTTTGATTACCGCCGATGATGGAACCAAAATCATCACCGACCCCTATACACCGGAAACATCGGGCTATCCTACGGTGCGGGATGAAGCTGACATCGTGATTATGTCATCCGATAACGATAGTTTTCATTGTCGGGGCGATTTAATTCCCGGTCAGCCCACCATTATCAATGCTCTGGACATCGCGCAGCGGGGCGGGGCACGCACTGTCAAGGGTATCACGTTTCGGGCGATTGAGGCGATGGAAGCCCTCGATCATCTGGAACATGATCCTGACCAAAACGGCATGTATCGGTTTCAGGTGGACGGCATTGAAATCGGGCATATCGGCGATGTCGGGAATACCTTCTCCGAAAAGCAACTCCAATTTTTCGAAGGCGTAGATGTATTTCTTGCCCTTGCAGGTGGACATCCCACAATTGACTTGGATGAACTCAAAAGGGTGATTGACCATATCCAGCCGCGCTTGGTTGTTCCGATGCACTTCCGCACCCTGACCTATAAACTGCGTAACATTTATTGGATTGATCGTTTCTTGGGCTATTTCGAAAACGACGATATAGATTTCGCTAGTCATTATGAGGTGAGATTGGATAAGGCAAACCTACCCACCAAAACCCGTGTACTGGTGGTAGATCACTACAGATATTAGATTGGAAGATTTTGCGAATGAAAAACAAGATTAGCCTATACTTATTGGCCGGGATGATATTGCTCGGTTTTGCCATTGGGGGTTACGGTGTTTATCAATATGTAGATGCCGAATTGAAACTACGTGACAATGAAGCCGAAAAATTGATTGATTCCGGCCAAAAAGTTGAAATAGACAGCTTCAATGCGGGCTATGAACTGTTCAAAGCCTCCGTTGAACGGGATGAATTGCGTGAACAACGGACAGATGCACTACCGTTAATGGGGGTGGGCATGGCGGTGGTTGCAGTCGGCTGGCTAGGTTACGAATTTGTGCCTGTCCTCCGCAAAAACCGCCAAGCACCAACTGAGGCTGAATCTACTGAGACGCCTACTTAGCCTCGCGCCGCATCAATCAACTGCTGGATTAACTCCATGTGTTGAAGAGCTTCTGGCACAGCCGTCGCGGGTTGGCGGTTGTGTCGGACATTCTCATAGAAGGATAAAAGCTCATTCCGAAATGCCTCATCATACGACACAATTACGCGCTTTTCCCACGATAATTCCTCATCCCCGCCCTGCACAATCACCGGACTAGGGGCATTTTTCAAATAGGGCGACGGCAATTGGAACAGGACGCGGTCATGATTGCCATAGAAGGCGTATTCTTCACGATAATCTTTGATATGCCCCAAGAAATGCCAATCGAAGGTACAACGCACATCGTTGGGGTATTCGACAACGGAATGAATAGATAGGCCCTTCCGCCAAATATCGGTGCTAAGAACTCGCACTGGTGCCCCCAAAAAGCCGTGCATGGTGTACACCTGATGAATCATGCTTACCACAATAATTCCATATCCTAAGCGCAAGGTGGGATCATCTTTACGTGGGCCAAGTACCTCATCTACCAACCCAACCAAACTACCGCCCGCAAATGCTGCCAACTGAGCTTTGACCTGTTCCTCGACACTGATAACGGACTGATGCCCATCATCAATTAACCCATTGCCGCGCCGGATACGAAATGGCGAAAGTCCCATTTCATTGGGGGGATGCAATACTGTGACACGAACTAAGCCAATATCACGCATCTGTTGAACTTGTTCGCGGGCATAGTGGAAGGCGGGATCATAACGTTTGTGATAGGCGACCTGTACCACCCGGTCTGATTGAGCGACACGGGCCGCGACTTCTTTGGCTTCGCGTAGATTCCACGTGATGGGCTTTTCCACAAAGATATGTTTACCTGCATCCAGCGCGGCAAATAGGGTATCACGGTGTGATCCGCTGTGGCAGATGATGACAGCTTCCATATCTTCCTGCGCCAGCATTTTACGCCAATCAGTATAACGTCTGGTTATATGATAACGATCCGCGACGGCCTCCAAAACCGGGGCATAGGCATCTGAGAGCGCCACCAATTCAAATTTTTCATCATAATCCACTAAATAGGGAATATGCATGATCTGACCGATCGCACCGCAACCAATCAAACCAACACGCAGAGGGGATGTCATAGAATTATCTCCAAATCATCTAAGTATTTGGAGAGATTATTCTTCCCGCATCTTGTACTGTCAAGCTATAATCAAACTTCGCATTGTCTTTTCTAAGCTGTGTTTCCGAAATGAGCAACTATGCAAATGGAATCTTCTGCCACGTTTGTACGCGATCGCTTTACGTGGTTAGCCTATTTTATGTTGGCGTTTTTCTCCTATATGGTTTCTACACGTGGGCCTTTTATCCCTTTTCTACGTGATGAACTAGACCTAAGTTACAGCGTCGCCGGAATGCACCTAAGCACATTTGCCATCGGGATGGTCGCCTCTGGATTGACAGCGGATCGCTTGTCTCGTCGCTATGGACGAGGTTGGGTGTTCTGGGGTGGTGGTGCCTCAAGTATCGTTTTTACGCTCATTTTTTTGCTCGTACATAATCCTGTTTTGACGATTGGTAGCACATTTTTTGTGGGTATTACATCCGGTTGGCTGTTAGTGACGATTCAGGCAACCCTCAGCGATCATCATGGCGAAAAACGGGCCATTGCCATTACGGAATCCAATATTGCCGCCAGCGCATCAGCTGTCTTGGCACCTTTGGCAGTGGGCACATTTGAGGATATTGGCATCGGTTGGCGTATGGCGCTGATCGTCGGCATCGTCGCATGGGGACTGGCCGCATGGTGGTGGCGGGGCGTGGAAATTCCCCCCTCACAACAGGTGATTAAAAAGGAAACCCGAACCCATCAACCACTACCTGCTACTTTTTGGGCCTATTGGGTGGTGATTTTTCTCGGGGCAGTTATTGAATGGGGCATTATTTTTTGGGGGGCGGATTTCCTAGAAAAAAACGTGGGATTAAAGGCCACGACCGCCTCCACGATGATGACCGTGTTTTTCTTAGCCATGTTGATTGGGCGCGTGATAGGCAGTCGTCTATCACGCAGTATTCCGGTTAAACAATTGTTGCTGATGACCTATATACTGCTGCTGATTGGGTTTGTGCCGTTTTGGTTAGCCCCAACAACAGCGATTAGCTTGATTGGTCTGTTTGTGGTCGGGTTAGGGGCTGCAAATGGTTTCCCATTGACCCTTTCTACGGCAATCAGCATGGTCACACCGCAGGAAACAGATCGGGCCAGCGGACGCATTTCATTCGGGGCAGGCTTGGCGATTTTCTTGGGGCCACAGATCTTAGGTGTGGTAGCAGATGCGAGCAGCATTAGTACCGCGTATGGACTCATTGGCATAAGCATGATTGTCATGGTTGGGGTGGTCTATTGGGCCAATCAAATACCCCCGCATTCACAAATAATCTCACCAGAAGGGGCAAATCTATGATGCAAGGCACTTATGATGTCGTGATTGTGGGAGGGGGGCATAATGGCCTTGTCGCGGCAGCCTACCTCGCTGGCGCAGGTAAATCTGTGTTGGTATTGGAACGAAAATCAGTGGTTGGCGGCGCGGCGATTTCAGCCCAAGTTTTTGCTGGCATGAACGCCCGCCTGTCGCAATATGCCTATTTAGTGAGCCTTCTGCCTCAAAAAATTGTGCAAGATTTGAAGCTCAATTTCTCAACCCGCCGTCGTTCGGTCGGGTCATTCACCCCCTCCTTTGATAATGGTCAACATAAAGCCTTGCTGGTTAGTAACGATTCGCTGGCGCTTACGGGGCAATCTTTTGCCCAGTTTGGTATCCACCCCAGTGATTTTATCGGGTACAGCCGTTTCTATCGTTTAGTAGGTGAATTGGCACGAGTTATCTGGCCCACAGTCTTAGCCCCAATGGTCAGCCACGACGTAATGAAAGCCCAATGCCAATCGGCCGAACAAAAAGCCGCTTGGGAGATATTCATTGAACAGCCGTTGGGAATTGGTATCGAGAATAATGTTGAACATGACCTTGTACGCGGGGTAATTTTCACCGATGGCAAGATTGGCGTATCCACTGATCCGCATGACCCCACCTTGCGGCAAAACCGCACTTTTTTGTATCACCTCGTCGGCAATGAAACGGGTGAATGGACGGTGCCTGTCGGCGGGATGGGTGCGTTAACCAATGAATTGGCACGGGTAGCCCAAACAAATGGCGCGAAAATCCTGACATCTGCTCCAGTTATCGCTATAGAGCCGACCGCACCCCAAGCGGTGGTGCATTATACGCACGACAATAAAACCTATACAGTGCAGGCACGTTATGTTTTGGTCAACGCCGCCCCACAGGTGTTAAATGAACTATTGCCGACCCCGCTACCCATTGAGGATGCTGATGAAGGGGCGGTCTTCAAGATCAATATGCTGCTCAAGCGCCTGCCTAAACTGAAGGCGACCCAATATTCTCAAAACGATGCTTTCACCGGAACGTTCCATATTGATGAAGGTTACGAGGCGATGAAGGAACATCATCGGGTAGCTGCAATGGGTCAGCTTCCAGAACAAGTATCGGGTGAAATGTACTGCCATTCACTGACCGACCCCTCCATTTTGTCGCCGGAATTACAGGGGTATCAAACCCTCACGTTATTTGGACTAGACATTCCCTATCGGCTGTTTAATGAAGCCAACAACGCCGAACTGCGTGAAACCATCATGCGGAAATACATACAGGGGATTAATCGCTATCTGGATGAACCGCTAAAGGAATGTTTGGCGGTGGATGCGAATGGTCAGCTTTGCATCGAAGCAAAAAGCCCGCTTGATCTTGAACATGAATTGAAACTACCCACCGGGAACATTTTCCATACGGCGCTGTCGTGGCCTTTTGCCGAAAATGGGAGTGCATGGGTTGGAAAATGGGGTGTCGAAACAGCCTACGAAAATATTCTCATTTGTGGATCAGGGGCAAAGCGCGGCGGTGCGGTCAGTGGGATTCCGGGGCATAACGCCGCAATGAAAGTATTAGAGGGGGCGACCCAGTAAGTAGCTGCAAAGCCGCCCTTCTAAAACTTGCTGGCGGCTACTTGCTTTCACGATAGACAACATGGCGGCGCAGGGTGGGATCATATTTTTTGATTTCCATGCGGCCCGTGTCGTTACGTTTGTTTTTCTCGGTGTAGTAAACGTGATTGCTTTCGGTGCTGACCAAGCGAATCCAGCTGCGGTCTCTCTTTTTCTTTGCCATGACTTTGTATGCCTCCAAATGCGTTTTCTGGTACACATTGTAGCGGAAAGCGATCGTGGTGTGAATACTTGAATTGCTGCGACGTAATAGTCACCCAAGCGTCAACAAAGCGGACGCTGTTTTATGCAGATACACATGCTACAATGTTGCATTATCTTAAGTAGGGTCAGTTTCAGGCGTTATGAATCAAAATCCATCCACTTTCTACAAAGTTTCTGCGGTCTTGCTGGTACTTGCCATGCTTATCAGCAGTTCATTGGCTTGTTCGCTCACTGAAGAAGACCCGCCGACTTTGGCCCCACGTCAGCCTATGTCGACCACCACCAATCAACCAACGCTTGGCGCACCCGGTCCTGTCACCATTCAAGCACCTCCGGTATTGCCAGAACTGCCAGCGGATGTGAACGAGGAAGTGCCAGTCAACAATTCGGTGGCAAACTGGCTGTTGTATGTAGACAATAACCGCATGATGAACACCATTTATGCAATGGAGAACTTCCAAAACCGCCACTCTTTGGGACTCCCCTTACCCAATCAAGGAATCCATGCAGCGGCTCTCTACTTAAAAGGCCGATTCGATGAAATCAAGGCGACTAACCCCGACAAACAGATTGATGTTTATACCCAACCCCTTTCGATTAACTATGGCGGGTTGAGCGCTACAAACGACAACATATTTATGGTGCTTCCGGGTTTGGATGCGTCGGCAGGTGTCATTGTCGTTGGGGCACATTACGATACGATCAACAATAGCTCGGTGACGAGTGCCGACCTGTATCAGCCCGGCGCGAATGATAACGGTTCAGGGGTGTCGGTTGTTTTGGAATTAGCCCGTATTATGGCACAGGGTTATCACCGTGCGACGGTGATTTTTGTATTGTTTGCTGGTGAGGAATTTGAACCACGTTTTGGCAGCACAGCGTTTGTAAAATATCTAAAAGACAATAGTCTAGATATCAAGGCCGCCCTGACAATGGATATGGTGGGAAGCGCTACTGGGCCAAACGGTGAACGATATGACAATCAGATGCGGGTGTTTTCCGAGCCGCCTGCCGAATCTAGCTCCCGTGAACTAGCTCGCCTAATGGAATTGGTCTCGCGTGCGTATATGCAAGGTGAGATGAATGTGACAGTTGAGGCAACGACTGACCGTTCAGGACGTTGGGGCGATCATATGAGTTTTAATTTGGAAGGGATATCCGCTATTCGTATGATTGAATATCGGGACGATCCCAGCCGTCAACATAACGCTCGTGACCGGGCCGATGATGTGGATCCGGCTTACTTGGGGCGCATCACTAAGTTGGCGTTGGCGACGATGCTGGTGCTAACTGATGGCCCGAATCCCCCTCAGGATTATCGAATTGATACTAGTACGTGGCGCTTAGAATGGACACCTGTCCCCGGCGCAACGGCCTACGCAGTCGCCCTGCGGTTTCCGGGGTCATCGGTCTATAACCAGATTTTTACCACCCCCGAAAGCGGGTTTACGTGGGCACAGATGTCACTGTATGAAACCGTTGGGGTAGCCGCGATTGATGCGAATGGTCAATTGGGGCGCTTTGTCGAATGGCGTATCCCACCCGTGCCAACACAATAGTCCAAAATCTGGCTTTGCAATTAAAAAAGAGTCCAGTATACTTTTAAGTGAGATGGGCCTGTAGCTCAATGGTTAGAGCAGGCGACTCATAATCGCTTGGTTGGGGGTTCGAATCCCTCTAGGCCCACCAAATCAGCAGAACCAGCAGCGGTCATCATTTGAAGCCCTGCTGGTTCTTAATTTCGGAGTTGTGACGCATTTATGAAACGGATCGTCCGCAGCCTAATCCCCGGCAGAGCACGTTATTTTCTGTGGCAAAACACCGCCAAACTTTACTATCGCACCTTAGATTTGATGGATAATGCCCGTGGGCGAATCGATCCCTCGATGCCTTCACGTTCCCAAGCGTTTATCTATGGGTTTGCCGGACACGACCTACGTAATCATTTTGATATAGCCGGGCAGACGTTTGTGGCCTATTTCAAAGAATTGGGTCATTTACAGCCGAACAACGCCGTTCTTGAAATCGGCTCTGGTATCGGGCGCATGGCATTGGCCCTAACCCACAATTTGGAGGCCGAGGGGCGTTACGTGGGGATGGACATCGTGCCGGAAGGTATCGCATGGTGCCAGCAGCACATCAGCACAGAGTATCCCAATTTCCAATTTCAACTCATTGATATTTACAACAAGATGTATAACCCCAAAGGGCATGGCAAGGCGGCTGATTATCGTTTCCCGTTCGAGCCTGAAACCTTTGATTTGGTCTTTCTCGTCTCCGTGTTTACCCATATGCTTCCCGCCGAATTAGAAAATTATCTGGCTGAGATTGCACGGATGCTGAAAAAAGGCGGGCGCTGCCTGATTACCTATTTCTTGTTGAATGACGAATCACGCCAGTTGATTGAAGCAGGCAAAAATCCAATTCCGATGGAATATCGCACCGCTGAATTTTGGGCGCGAAATCGACATGTCCCCGAAGAGGCCATCGCTTTCGATGAAGCCCACATCCGGGGACTGTATGCAAAATATGGCCTGCGAATCGAAGAACCCATCCGTTATGGCATTTGGTCGGGGCGCGAAGGGGTTGTGGATTGGCAAGATATTATAGTTGCGGTCAAAGACTAACTTTACCTAAAATCCGCCACGCGACTTGACAAAATCCAGCGCCTCTTGTTCATACGGCATAAAATTCGCGCAACCATGTCGTGTAACAACAATCGCACCTGCCGCGTTACCCATTCGACCCGATTGATACCAATCCCAACCTTTTAGCCGCCCATAGATAAACCCACTAGCGAAAGCATCGCCCGCCCCCAATACATTGTAAATTTCGACTGGGAAGCCGGGTGCATCAATTACCTCGCCATTGGCAAGATGAATGGCTGCCCCATGTGCGCCGCGTTTGACTGCCAACGCTTGTGGGCCACCGGCCAACAAGGTTCGGATCGCCTGCTGCACATCCCCTTGGACTTCAGCGCCAGAGACTTGGAGGTCTTTGACGGTAACTTGGCTGGCCTCACTCAAGATGGCCGCTTTTACCTCATCCTCCGTGCCAATCGCCACATCTACGAGGCGTAGAATGGAGCGAATCGTCACACCGAATGCCCGCAAGTCGTGCCATTGGTCGGGTCGAAAATCTATATCCAGATAAACGGTTGTGCCAGCGGCCTTTGCCAATTCGGCGGCAAAGATCGTGGCGCTGCGGCTAGGTTCTTTACTAAGGCCCGTTCCCGAAATAACGAGGGCACGGCTGTCAGCAATCGGGGCTGCGATGACATCATCAATCGTCAGTTCGATGTCGGCGCAGTTATCCCGATAGTAGACCAGTGGGAATTTATCGGGTGGCTCAATGCCCAAAACGACAGCGCTACTCCGTTTGCCCGGTTTCCGCACAATATAGCGGGTTTCGACGCCTTCTTTATTTAGAAAATTGACAATGAAATCTCCAACGGGGTCTTCGCCAATACCCGTCAGCAAGGCCGAACGGACTCCCAAACGCCGTGTCCCAACGCTAATATTGGTAGGGCAGCCACCGACATAGGCCGCGAAACTTTGAATATCCGCAAATTTCGCCCCTACTTCATTGGCATATAGGTCAATCGAACTGCGCCCCATTGTCAAAAGATCATAAGTGCGGTTTGCATGATCGCTCATTTGCACCTACCTTTCCATCGCATGAGTGACAAGAGGTACACGCGGGTCTTGCATTGTCCATGTGGTCTTGGCCCACGTATGAGCCAGATCATCCACATTGGCTAACGACTGGGCCGACCCTGCTAAAATATTGAGATAATAGCAGTTATAACCATAGGCCGCACTGACAGGATGATACCCCTCCGGCACCAGCACAATATCGTCGTTTTGCGCGGTCATGACGGCATCAATCGTTCGGCTATCGTTATAGACTCGCTGAAATGCAAACCCCTCTGGTTTATCTAACTTGTAGTAGTAGATTTCTTCGAGGTCAGCTTCCAAAATATTGCCCTGTGCGTCTATCCGATGCACGTCATGTTTGTGGGGCGGATAGCTGCTCCAATTACCCCCCGGTGTATAGACTTCGACCACGATGAGGCGGTGACAATCGAAACCGGGTGGAATGATGCCGTTAATCTGGCGCGTCGCATTATTGCCGCCGCGAATTTCGATCGGTGAGTCGTCGGGGGTAATCAAACGGGCCGGATGATCTTCATCGGTTTTGACCCACCCATGTGCAATTTCCAGCCCATCGCTTAGGGCGGTCACTTGGAAGCTGGTATGGCGGGAAAAATAAGCGGCATAAGGCATTCCACTGAATACATCCGGCCTCCGACCCACTTTATCCCATGTGCCATGCACCGACTCGATACGACATTGACCACCCAAAATGACAAGCGCGGCTTCATTGGAACTAGTATCGTGCTGCCATGTTTGCCCCGCCGAAAAGCACCGGACTTCCATATTGAGATATTCCCAACCGGCTTCATCGGCGGTGATCTTATTCAAAAAGTGCGGGTCTGGTTTGGCCCGCACTAACATCGTTTCTGCTGTGTATCGCATTAGCTTATCTCGCTCAATTTGACTGGGCGGCCTTCGCGCAACGATTTTTGTGCCGCTAATCCCATCATAACCGGGATTAGCCCGTCGCGCCCCGTAACAGGCACAGGTTTGTTCTGAGTGACGGCGGCAACAAATTGGCGCATTTCCTCGATAAACGATTCGTTGTAGCGTTCTAGGAAGAAATACAAGGGTTTGGCGTTTATTACCGCGTCTCCATTGCTCAAGGTGACATTATGCGGTGTGTTGTTGGCGGCAACCAAACAGCCTGCCGACCCGAACACCTCGACCCGCTGGTCATAGCCATACGATGCCCGACGGCAGTTATCTATCGTGCCAATGACCCCGTTCGCAAATTTCAGCGTAATCACAACCGTGTCTACGTCGCCTGCCTGCCCAATCGCCGGGTCAACGGTTACTCCGCCAACCGCATAGACTTCGACCACATCGCTGTCAATTAGAAAGCGAGCCATATCGAAGTCATGAATGGTCATGTCGAGGAAGATGCCGCCCGATACTTTGACATATTCGATGGGAGGTGGTGCGGGGTCACGGCTGGTAATCCGCAAGATGGCGGGTTCGCCGACTTTGCCTGCTGCTACTTGTTCTTGTACATAACGGAAATTTGGGTCAAATCGGCGATTGAAGCCAATCTGCAATTTTACACCCGCTTTTTCAACGGCTTTGAGGGCGCGGTCAATGCGTTTGAGGTCAAAATCAATTGGTTTCTCACAAAAGATATGTTTCCCTGCCGCCGCCGATTCTTCAATGATTTGTGAATGGGTATCGGTGGAGGAGCAAATTAGCACCGCCTCAACCGCTGGATTTTCCAAAATATCTTGGTAACGACCTGTTGCGGCAGGAATCTTTAAGCGTTTGGCTGTATCTTCTGCCGCTGCTTTGTTTACATCCGCGATGGTAATCACTTCTGTATCGGGAACACGATAAACTAAATTTTCGGCGTGCAGTTTTCCGATACGCCCTGCACCAATCACACCGACTTTGAGGCTCATCCGATTTTCTCCTTACAGCCCAATGCTGTGTAGATATTCGCGGTTGCGTTTGGCGCTTTCTAGTGGCGCACCCATGCCCGGCAGCACATCTTGTTCGACTACAATCCACCCATCGTAGTTAGTGCCGCGTAGCTCGGCAACAATTGCCGGGAAATCCACCATCCCCTTGCCTAATTCGCAGTAGACTCCATTGCCAACTGTCTTGAAATACTCCCAGCCTTCGCTGCGTGAACGGTCCGCGACATTTGGCTCACAATCTTTAAAGTGGACATGCCAAATCCGGCTACGGTGCTGGCGTAATCCTTGCAGCGGATCACCACCTCCAAAGGCATAATGGCCCGTATCAAAACACAAGCCCACTACCTGCGGATCAGTCAATTCTAAAAACATCGCGGTCTCTGCTGGGGTTTCAACATACCCTGCCGAGTGGTGATGAAAGACCGTGCGTAAGCCCGTTTCACGATTGACGACCTGTGCGATGCGGTTCGCTCCGTCAGCGGCAATTTTCCATTGGTCGGCATTTAAGCCGTCTTGAGATTCAATCCGTCCGGCCTTCAGCGTGCGATTAGGGTCGGCGGCGTTATCGTCGGACAGAACAATAAAACATTGTTCGCCTGCGGTGGCAGCCAATAATCCGGCGGTGCGAAGAGCAACTTCTTCACCTTTGGCATGTTTGTCGGGATGGATGAGTGCGACAGGCACGAAAGCCGCCATTAGACTAAGGTTACGAGCAGCTAACTCCGAACGTAATTTGGCGGGGTCGGTGGGCATTACCCCCCAATCGCCCAGTTCCGTTCCGGCGTAGCCCGATTCTTGCATCTCATCGAGCATTTGGGCATAACCAACGGTTTCTCCCTTTGGCCCAATCTCGATAATACCCCACGAACACGGAGCATTTGCAATCTGGATTCTGCTCAATTTGCCAACTCCTTAAATGTGTTTGCAAGTAATGGATACAGCGTCCGGTAGATTTGATAAGCCTGTTCATACGCGCTCACATTTGCACCCGGTAATGTTTCTTCCCCTAAATGTACTACCGAAGCGGCTTGTTGCGCATCTCCCCAGATTCCAGCGCCAACGCCCGCCAGTAGAGCTGCTCCATAAGCCGCCCCTTCCAACGCCTCAACGCTGACTAATGGTACATTGAGGATATCCGCCATGATTTGCCGCCACACGGGACTTTTGGCCCCGCCGCCGCTAATCCGTACCTGTCGAATATCACGGCCTGCCGCACTCTGTTTGATTAACTCAAAGCTATCCCGCAGTCCAAACGCGACCCCCTCTAATACTGCATGAGTTAGATGGGCACGGTTGTGACGGGCAGTCAGGCCGATAAATCCACCACGTGCCAATGGGTCGGGATGAGGGGTGCGTTCACCTGTCAGGTAGGGTAAGAATTGCAGTCCCTCGCTGCCGGGGATGACATTGACGGCTTCGTTAATGAGCGTGTCAAAGCTGGTATCTGGCGCAAGTGTGTCGTGATACCACTGCAAACTGCCAGCGGCGGAGAGCATCACTCCCATAAAATGCCATAGGCCGGGTGCGGCATGACAAAAAACGTGTAAGCGGCCTTCGGGTTCATAGGCATAACTACCGAGTGGCGCAAATACAACGCCAGACGTGCCAACAGTCAGCGCGATGACACCGGGGGTAACTGCCCCAACGCCGAATGCCTGCGCTGCTTGGTCGCCACCACCACCCACAACAGGTGTACCTTCTTTTAAGCCGGTCAATTGGGCGGCGGCTGAGTTGATAACCCCGGTGATTTGTGTGCCTTCATATAACGTCGGCATCCATTCGGCGGGAATATCCAATTCAGTCAACACAGCGTCTGACCAGCGGCGGTTGGCGACATCCACTAGCAGCATACCCGCCCCATCCGCCAGATCAGCCGCATAGTCGCCTGTCAATTTGTAGCGGATGAAATCTTTGGGAAGCAGGACATGCGCGGTTTTGTTATAGACTTCCGGCTCGTGATTGCGTACCCAAATGATTTTGGGTGCGGTGAAACCGGTGAGGGCGCGATTTCCGGTCAGTTGAATTAGGCGTTTTGGCCCAATCGTCTCGGTAATCCAATCACATTCAGTTTGGGTTCGCTGGTCGTTCCACAAAATGGCGGGTCTAAGAACATTACCATCACGATCTAGGCAAACCAACCCGTGCATCTGCCCAGTCAGGCCAATCGCGGCAATCGAGTCGGCAGCATTGGTTTTCTGCAAGACCGCCCGAATCGCCAGCACCATGCCTTCCCACCAATCGGTAGGATTCTGCTCACTCCATAATGGCTTGGGGGTGCTGATGGGTTGGGGAGTGGTGTGACTTGCCACCACATCCCCTTTTTCATCAATCAGCAACGCCTTTGCCCCGGTGGTACTTATGTCGAGGCCAAGCAGGTAGTGCATAATTATCGCACACCCAACAGCACTTCAACAGTTAACTGGTCGAGCCGTTCATAGCCTAATCCGCGTGCGCCGAGGGCAGGACGGTCAAAAGATTCCCCCTTCAAACGGTTGGCCTTGTCGCGGCTATAACCACCTGACAGATAGTTAAAGTGTCCGTTATCGGCATTGATTTCCGCCAAAAGCGCCTGAATTTCGGTGTCTTGATTAAACTGCTGCGCCTTTTCTTTCAAAATCAGATAGGTTCGCATACAGCCAACCGCGAAATCCTTGACCCCCGCCAAATCTTCGGTGCGATAGGCATGGGCATCGAAATGGCGGCTACCTGCATACCCGACATCTTCCAAGAACTTGACGAGGAAAAATGCCTGCTTAAGCATATCAGCCCCAAAGCGGAAATCTTGGTCATAACGCCCGAATTTTTGGTCGTTTAGATCAATATGGAACAATTTGCCCGCGTCCCATGCTTGAGCGACGGCGTGCATAAAATTCAAACCCGCCATGTGTTCATGGGCGACTTCGGGATTGACACCAACCATTTCAGGGTAATCGAGTGTGGCGATAAAGCCGAGCATCGCGCCTGTAGTGGGTAAATAAATATCCGAGCGTGGTTCATTGGGCTTGGCTTCTAATGCGAACTTTAAATCGTAGCCTTGATCCTTGATGTAGTTGCACAGGAAATTAAGCGCCTCGCGGAATCGTTTGCCGGCATCTAGTGGGTTTTTGCTGGCATCGGTTTCGGTGCCTTCACGCCCACCCCAAAAAACATAGACACCAGCGCCCAAAGATACGCCCAAATCAATTGCCTGCATGGTTTTCTGCAAAGCATAGGCGCGTACATTGGGATCATTTGATGTGAATGCCCCATCCTTGAAGGCCGGGTCAGTAAATAGATTTGTGGTTGCCATTGGGACTTTAAGGCCGGTTGCGTTGAGGGCGGCGCGGAAATCCTTCAAAATTTGGTCACGTTCCGAGGGCGTTGCATCAATTGGGATCAGGTCGTTATCGTGGAAATTGACCCCATAGGCCCCTACCTCTGCTAACACGTGAACTAATTCGTGGGGAGACAGCGCATCGCGAACGGGTAGCCCAAACGGGTCGCGTCCGATATTGCCAACAGTCCAAAGCCCGAAGGTAAATTTGTGTTCGGGACGCGGTTCATAATTAGCCATTGTTAAGCTCCTTTAAACTGGGTGTATGGATTTATCTGGCGGGATGAATAGCACGACAGAGGTGGTAAATAAGAATACCTTAAGAGGAAGCGAATTTTCATTGACAAAATCTTTACAATTTGGCTTGAGAAAAAATTTGTGCAAAATTTCCAAGATTAGTATATAGTATACAGTGTAGCTGATGATTTCCCAGTCTACAAGAATTTTGTTGTGAGGCCGAACTAATTACTAGGAGGAGTGCTCCATCGGTAGAAAACCCCGACTATATTTAGTTACGCCCAGAAAAAATATACACCTTAGTCCGCAAGGAGAACTTTTAGAATGCGTAGAGCTAGACGTATTGCCCCTGTTATTTTGTTAGTTGTAGGCCTTTTGATTGCCACAGTAGGTGCCTCGAGCGCCCAAGATGACACCGATGTGTTCCGTATGGTTTCACATGGTGGCGTTGGTAATCCCTTCTGGATCGTCGTAATCAAGGGTATGGAAGATGCCTGCACTATCCTCGATGCCGACTGTGCATGGCTCGCTGACCCCGTCGACAATGTGGACGATATGGCTGGCTATTGGGATGACGCACTCGCTGCTAACCCCGATGGTATTGGCACGACGGTTCCGAACCCCGAAGTCATTCGTGACGCCGTTGGCCGCGCTGCTGAAGCTGGCATTCCCGTGATTGCCTTCAACACCGCCGACCCCAATGCTGGGACTGACCAATCCCTGCCGATTCTGTTCTACATTGGCGCGAATGAGTTCCTCGGTGGACGTTCCAATGGTACCCGCGTTTTGGCTGAAGCCGCTGCCGATGGTGTAACCATCAACCGTGGTGTGTGCCCCATCCAAGAAGTCGGTCACAGTGGTCTGGAAGCCCGTTGCGCGGGTGTCCGCAGCGTCTTTGAAGAAGCTGGCATTCCGCTAGACGGTTTGACCATCAGCAATGACGTAACCGAGAGCGCAGGCGTGTTGGCTGACTACTTCACTGCCAATGCCGATACCAATGCCGCTTTCTTCCTTGGCCCCAACCCCTCCAGCGCCTTCAATCTGTATTTGCAGGAAGCTGGCCGCTCCCCGCGTGAAGTTTATGCGACCACACACGACACCAGTTCTGAAATCTATCAGATGATCAAGGACGGGTATCTGTTGCAGGCGATTGATCAACAACCTTACCTGCAAGGTTTTGAAACCATTATGTGGCTATACCTGAACAGCCGTTATGCCCTCGCCCCCGGCGGCGACATCCTGACCGGCCCCGGCGTCATTGATGGTAGCAATGTTGATGCCATCATCGAACTGACGGCTGCTGGCTATCGTTAATTCGTAATTTCAGATTTTGAGTGGTTAACGGGCGGAGCTTAGTGCTCCGTCCGTCTTTAATAGATAAAAAATTTGGGCCTTTAGAAGAGTCAAAAAATGCAGGCATATTTTGAAAACCGCGACTCAAATGCCCAATCCGGGCAGTTGTACACCCTTATGATGGGTGTGTTAGGTCTAGCCTATCTGGCTGTGACAATCATGATTTTCACGGGTTGGATTGCCCTCGGGGATCGCGCCAATATCAGCCGTCGTGATATCAACTTTAATGAATGGGCTGTTGCCATTGGGGCAGGCCTATTAGGAATTGGCGCATTGCGCACGGCGTGGGGTTTGGCGCAGCGCGAGAAGGCAAGTTGGGCATGGCTGCAATGGATGGCATTTGTCAGTCTATTGGTTGGCTTTGCTGTTGCCATGAGCGCGATTTTGGGGACCACCCAAAGTGATACTTTGAACCTTGAACGTGTCATCATCGGCTTTGCGGGTTTTGGTATCAGTGCCATTGTCTATCGTTTCGCTGTCCAAGGATCGAGCTATACCCCTGATCAACGCCTGCGTATTCAGCTTGCCGAGTCTCCCAGTGCGGGTGCGATCATCGGCTTGGTCGTAATCCTGATGGGCTTTAGTATGGCATCGGATTTGTTTCTGGAGACCACTTCTATTGCCTCTATTTTGAGCAATAACGCTACCAAAGGCATTATTGCTATTGGCATCACCACCCTGATGATTTCGGGCGAATTTGACCTGTCCGTAGGGTCGGTGTTGGGTGTAACCTCAATGGCCTATATGATCTTTATGGGCGAAGGTTTTCAGGGTATTGGCCCACTTAGTTTTGAACAACAACCCACCGTCATTGCTGCGATCCTAGCCCTGATTTGTGCTTGTATTATGGGGCTAATCAACGGTATTTTGTTGGTCTCCACGAAGATACCCTCCTTTATTGTGACGTTGGGTACATTATTTGCCTACCGCGCGATTGCTTTGGTCTTTATTGGTGGCGGGCGTATTTTGCGCTATCGTGATTATTTCCCTCCACCTGCTGAGTTTCCACAAGTACAGATTAGCCGATGGGCGATTGCTGCCCTCGCCATAACCGGAGCGGTGTTCATTCTGGTCACCGCGGCCCAAGCGATACCCCAATATTGGCGTCGTATAAAGAAATCGTGGGCAAGCATCAAAGACCGCGAAATAGGGTCAGTGCTTGCGCTGGGTGTGACGATCTGGTCAATCATGTCGGTCGCTGCTCTCGCAATCGTTTTTGCTTGGCTTTCATTGGTTGCCTATTATCATTTGGATCGGGTACACCTTGGCGCTACGCTGGGCAAAGGTGATTTTTGGCTGGCCGTTGTGCTTGGTCTGGCGGGGGCAGCGGTGATTGCTGGGATCAATCTGTTCCCGACATGGCGCAAAACGAAACCGGGTGAGGCGTATAGCATTCCCACTGGCGTGACGATTGCCATTCTGTGGATTGTGGTCTTTTCATTGATCATAAAGGTCTATAACCTCAAGCTAAGCCTGAGCAGTCCCGATGAATCCCTGCCCATCTTGGTCATCATTACGAGTCTTGCGTTTGTTCATTTGGCCCTCGCTACTTTCCGGCAATACCGGTTGGCGCGGCAACAAGTTGTGGCTGCTGGCGAAAAAGTTGACTCCATTCCCATGTCAGCATATCTTCGTGAACGTGGACTTTTGAATATTGGCATTTCGGTAATTCTCGGCTTGCTGATTGCGTTCTTGTTTGCAACAGCCTATGACCTTTTTGGCAATGTAGATAGCCCACTAAGAATCGGGTTCTTTGATGTCGCAAATGGTCAGTGGCGCTTTACCGGCGAACAGGTCACTCGTGGTCTCATCCACCTCAATATTCCCGATCAAGCCAATTTACGAAACGCGATTGCTTGGTGGGTCATTTTGGCGGCCGTTTTCCAAGTCATCTTGTTCCGTACCCGTTATGGCAACAGTGTGTTTGCCGTAGGTGGAAATCGTGGAGCAGCCCGCGCACAGGGGATCAATGTCAATCGCGTAAAGGTGCAAAATTTTGTCCTTTGCTCATTCTTGACAGGCCTTGCGGGAATCATGGAAGTAGCACGCAACCCCGGTGTTGATCCCCTCAAAGGCGATGCTTGGGAACTAGATGTGATCGCTATGACCGTAATTGGGGGCACGCTCCTGACGGGTGGTTATGGCAGTATCATTGGAACGATGTTAGGGGTACTCATTTTCGGTATGTTGAGCACAGGCTTGGTCTTGGTGGGTATGGATTCCCGCATGTTCCAAGGGGTGATCGGCGTCATTATGATTATCGCCGTAGTCTTGAACAATACCGTGAAGCGGTCTCGCAACTAGCGGGGAGAAGGTCAAATGGGCAATAGAAGGTCAAATGATACCCCCCTAGTGGATATGCGGGGCATCTTTAAGTTCTTTGGTCGTGTTCAAGCGATTAGAGGGATAGATTTTCATGTAGATCGGCAGGAGATTGTCGGGCTGTTGGGTGACAACGGTGCGGGCAAGTCCACCCTGATCAAGACTCTCACTGGATTTCATACCCCTACACGTGGGCAGATCTATTTCGAAGGTCGTCCCGTCAATATTGATTCGCCCTTTGTGGCACGTGAATTAGGAATTGAGACGGTCTATCAAGACCTTGCCTTGGTGCCCCTGATGAGTATCGCGCGTAATTTCTGGTTGGGGCAAGAGCCGACTAAACGTTTTGGTCCATTTCGCCTGTTGGATGACGAAAAAATGGGCGAAGAAGCTCGCAAGGCTCTTGCTGACGTGGGGATTACCATTCGTAATCCGCATGAGGAAGTCGGCACGATGTCAGGCGGTGAGCGCCAGTCTATCGCGATTGGTCGGGCAGTCTATTTCGGCAAAAAACTGCTGATTTTGGATGAACCTACCTCGGCGCTGTCTGTGGGTGAGACACGTAAGGTTTTGGAATATACCCGCACCGCCAAAGCACGTGGCATGAGTGTAATCTTCATTACGCACAACATCGGCCAAATCCATCAGATTGCCGACCGTTTCACGGTGATTAGTCATGGCACAAAAGTTGGAGACTTCTACAAAGACGAAGTAGATGAAGAAGAAGTAGCCAGCATGGTTATGACAGGCGAAGTACCAGAGCGCCTGCGGATTATTCGTGAAGAAGAGATGATGGTCTAGGCCAAGTCGGCTGAAAAATCTGACCCCGTGCCGAGCGGGGTCTTTTATGCCATTATCTCGCGCAAATTATTTGTTGCCCTTTTTTGGGAGAAAAATAGATGTTTCAGTTCAAAAAAAACACCCGCATCCTGATTGGATTCGTCATCGCCACGCTGGGTATTGTCATCTTAAGTGCTTGTGCCCCGGATGACCTCGATTACACGCCGACCGCACCACCTCCGACCATCACGCCATCGCCGACTCCCGTTCCGGCTGATTCTTCAGGCGCAGGTGGTGATACGCAGGCTGCCGATCCTCGACAGGCACAACTAGATGCAATAGTCGCCTCAATTCCGGTCAATATGCCTGCCGGGGCCGAACAATGGCAAATTGACATCAAACGCGGCGAGGATGGGTTTGAGACTCCCCTGAATGTTCAAAATGGCATTGGCAGGCGCGTGTTCTATCGCACTCAAGCCGCTAGTGCCATGCAGATTACCTATGCCGTATTTGAAACGCCCGAACTTGCACAGGCTCATTTTGAACGACTTCAGGAAGTCCGCAGCACAGTTCTAAGAGCAGGTACACAGCGGGACGATTTTCCGACGCCGAATATTTTCGGGTTGGGGACGACCACCGGTTCAGTCGCTCTAATTCGGAACGAAAACTATTTTGTTGAAGTCTTTATCGAAGTATATTCCAGCGTGGGCCAAAATCCATTGGTGGCCTCGGCTCGCCAAGCCATCAATGTTCTGAATGCTGGTATTACCCGTTATAGCACCCCTGATTTGAAACCCTCACGCATCGAAGCGGTTGATGTGGTGCTTCCAGCGACTTTCTCGCTTGGTAACGTAATATGGGAACGCGATGCCAGCCAGAATTATCCTGAACCGCTCGAAGTTGGGAATAACGGATTGTCCGTTCGGGCCATTTACAAATCCGATGGTGGTAGCGAAGTGACATTCACTTATGCGGTGTTTGATACTGCTGCTGATGCCGCCGCTTTTTACAGTGAGACCAGCCGCCAAAATCTATCGGCATCCCTTCGCCTAAACCCTGCGGGACAGGGCCAAACTCGTGATGATTTTCCACAACCGAACGTCTTTGCATCGGGCATCGCCTATATCGCGGCGGGTGTTTTCCAATCCAATGATGTTTTTGTCGTCGTAGTCTCGCTGGAAACCGCATCGCTTCCTGAGGGCGACCCAATTGCGGAATTGGCTCAACAGGCCGCAGGATTTTTGCAACAGAGCCTTGTCCCTGTTGAAGAAATCGTCCCTGCCACTGCCGAAGCGACAGAAGCTGCTGCCACCGAAGTCCCGGCGGAGGTTATACCAGAAGCTACCGCGCAAATTGCGGGGTAATGAGGAAGGCACAATGCTGACAGGCAAAATCGCATTAGTCACAGGCGGCGCGGGTGATCTCGGTAATGAAATGGCCCTGCATCTGGCACAGGCCGGGGCAGATGTCATCATCTGGGATATTGTGCCGCAAGCGCAGGCCAAATCTCGGATAGATCGGGTTGCCGTTGTTGGAAAACGAGTCCTGTATCAAGAGGTGGATGTTAGCAATCGCGATGTGGTGGACAATGCCCTTGATGCGGCGATTTCTACGCTCGGTGGATTAGACATTGTCTGTTCTAATGCCGGAATTGTAGACTCCGCGCCGTTTCTGCAAATCACTCAAGAAAAGTGGCAGCGGCATCTCGATATTAACCTGACGGGTTGTTTTAATGTCGGCCAATCCGCCGCCCAGCGCATGGTGCTCAATAAGACCAAAGGCCGGATTATCTTCACCTCTAGTTGGGTGAGCGAGATTCCGTGGCCCGAAATCACAGCTTACACGGTTAGCAAGGCGGGGGTCAACATGCTGATGAAGCAGATGGCCCGCGAATTGGCCCATTACGGGATTCGGGTTAATGCCGTTGCGCCGGGGATTGTCAAAGCGGGGTTGGCAGGCCGTCAATTGGTCGAGGAACCGCAGTACGCCGCCCGTGTTGCTAAAGTGATTCCGCTGGGTGAGCCGGGGACACCTGTCGAAATCGCACAAGCTGTGGTGTATCTGGCAGGGCCACACACCGAATATATGACAGGTTCACTGTTAGTGTTAGATGGCGGCTGTTCATTATTTCAATTTGATCAAGGCTGATACCAAAATCAATTAAATGGGATGCATTTGTCAAACGCCAGCACTTTTATGGAGGGCGGATATATTTGAATCCGCCCTTTTGATTTAGTCCACTATCCGCATCGCCTGATGGGGGGATAGCAAAAACGGCGGGAGATAGGCCGGGATATTGGAAAATGGCAGTACTTCCGGTTTGAGCCGAATCCCCAAGCTATTTTCCATAAAGGCACGGCGGGCCTGAATCCGTCCCCACGCTTCGGGATATTGGGTAGCAAACAGGTGGCGCAGGTTTTCGCCGGCCAGCGCAATGCCGTCCTCAATATTGGTGGTGAAATAGGGTGTGCCTGTCGCTGGAATCACATCCACCTGCAAAGCCATGCCCGATTTCAATTGGATGTCTGATCCTTTATAGATTGGTGAGTGTACCCATTCATCCAAATGGATATAGTGACCGGGGTTGAGGGTGACACCAAAAAAGGGATCGCCGATGCGCTCATGGATGATGTCATAGAGTTCACCACCCGTCACGCCGATGCCGATATGCTCATACCACGCGACAATGGCCTCGAAATAAGGTTTGACCAACTTCTCGACATAATCCTGAATGTCGGCAGGGAGTTCGGCGGCGGATTCAGCCACCCACCCCGCACGGGCATTCAATGCGCCCCAAACGCCATAGGCCATTGTGAAAGGCTCGCCACGCCCGATTTTGCGCATAGAGGGGCTAGGTAATCCCATAAAGGCACGCGGGCCAGCCGAGAGCATCAAATGACAGGAGAGGGGTAATCCGTTCAGGCCCATCAATTGGACAGCTTCGAATTCGGTCATGCCGGGTTTCAATCCAAAAAGTACATTGCGGAGGGCTTGGGAGGTGAAACAAGCCGCAAATTCAAATCGGGCCAATTGCTCGACCTCGTTGATGATGCGGAGGCCATATCCTTTGATCCCCGCTGACATCAAGTAGGGAGTGCCATTACCTAATGCGAAATCTGTTAGGCTACGTATTGTATCTGCAAGGTGACTTGGGATTGTATTTTCAGCCTCCCATTGGTGTTCGACGTACTTCCACCCAATGATGCCAATATCTCTGCGTTTCATTCCCGCATATTCAAAGATGTTGTGTAGTGATTTGTCATTACGCGGCTGCCCCATTAGGCTGAAACGCTCATATAGAATGACCTCAAGATCATCTTTTATGGGGCTGATATTGATGTAACCCAAGCCTTCATTCCCGACTAATAAAATCGGTTTTCTATCCATATTCATTGTGTCAATAATAAGTAGAGCTTCTTCGAATCTAGGATCATAACCTGTTAGATAAGTCATATTAGCAGAATGTTCTCGGTCTGCATAAACCAGCATAAAGTCATGATCTATTGAAGCGTCACCCTTAAGTTCCCAAAGACGATTTCGATACACCTCGGCTGGGATTTCGGGTTCAAAGGTGGGCATTCCAAAATCGGGCAATTGAATATCAGCAAGTTCGGCGTGGCGTGCCATTGTTTTTTACCCCCGTAATCCAAATAGGCCAGCGGCTTTGGTGCGGCTTGCGGCCCAAACATCGGATTTCACAATGCCGTCAATGCCTTCCAGATACACCGGATGGTCGGTGGCGAGGGGCAGGGTCACGACTTGGCCTGTCGCACCGGATAGGTATGCACCCAACGCGATTTCGAGGGCACGTTGGCCTGCCGCACCGGGGGCAATGGTTGGAGTGTTGTTCTGGATGGCGTTGCGGAAATTGGCCCATAGCTCAGTGAAGGAACGGGCGATATTGTCCATGTGGGCCGGCAGATTATTGAGTACATGGTCGGTGCGCTGCCAATCGTGGACGCTGTAGAGTTCAATGGGTTGATTAAAGCCGCTGGTCTGATATTGATGATAGCGCATCCGCATTTGGCCTTCACTGCCACTGATGTCTACCCCACCAACGCCCTGTCCCCAGCCCATATGGATGACGGCATAACCTTTGGGGAAGGCGATCTGCAAGAGGGCAAGGTCTTCTAATACAGGTTTGCGATGGGCATAGGTCGGGGCGTCCACAAAAGCCATCACCTGTGTGGCGTGCTGCCCCATCAACCATTCACAAAGATAAACGGCGTGAATCATGTCCATCAACACACCGCCACCCGCCGCCATGGTGTGCCGCCAATCTTTTTGAAATTCGGGCGCACCGGGGTTGTCAATTACACCGAGATAGTGCATGGTCAAGACACGCGGTTCACCAATTGTCCCAGCATCTAACAAGGCTTTCATCTGGCGGTATTCGGGCAGAAAGTGGTAGTTATGCACCATACCCAATACCAAGCCGGCTTTTTCGGCAGCAGACACGGCTTCTTGGGCGATAGCAGGGGTGCGGGCGATGGGTTTTTCGCTGAGGACGTGTTTACCAGCGGCAAGGGCATCGAGGACAATTTCGCGGCGGAATTGCTGGGGCACGGTGATGCAAACGGCCTGCACATCGGGACGGGCCAAGACATCGCGGTAATCGCTGTATAGATTCGCATCCGCCAACCCAAACCAATCCTGACCGATTTTGCGGCGTGCTTCGGTGACATCTGCCAGCGCAACCAGTTGCACATCGGGCAGGGTCGTAAGGGCGGGTTTGTGTCCATAACTGACGACGTTGCCACAGCCGATTAAACCTACTTTGAGCATAAAAGCCTCCTTATAGTAAATTTTTTTGGTGATTGGGACACGGGGCTAAGGCCGCCGCGCCAAATTTAGAGACTCAAAAATGATGGTAGTCATTTGGTGCTAGGACATACTATACTTCTGATGTGTTGATAAGCCCAAAACGGTAAAACTCTATGCGTCATCAAGTTATCTTCGGCACAGCCATTATTGAGTATGAAGTCATTTACAGCAAACGCAAAACCATTTCCATTCAGGTCTATCCGGATGGTCGGGTACTTGTTCGTGCCCCGATTGGGGTGAAGCACATCAAAATTGAGCCATTTGTATTGAAGCGGGCCGAATGGGTGGTTAAACATCAACGGCGATTCAAAGAAAACCCGGTGGTTCTCCCTACCCCGCGCCAATACCATGAAGGCGAGATTTATCGCTATTTGGGCCGGGAATATCGGCTCAACATAATCGAAGCAGGTAAAGAAGCGGTGCGGCTAGATCAGGAATCATTGATGGTCGCGCTGGCGGATACTACAGATACAGAGCGAATTGGGGTTTTGATTAATCGCTGGTATCGCAAACAAGCCGAACGGATTTTCGCCGAACGCCTTGCGGCTTGTTTTCCGCAGGTCGAATGGATGGGCGTGGAATATCCAAAATTGACGATTCGGGATATGAAATCACGCTGGGGCAGTTGCAGCGCCAAGAAAAAGGTCGCGCTGAATCTGCGGCTGATTCAGGTATCCGAGGACTTAATTGATTACGTCGTGCTGCATGAACTTTGTCATCTCAAAGAATTGAACCACAGCCCCGCGTTTTATGCGTTAATGGACAAAATTCTGCCTGATTGGCGGGAGTACCGTCAGCGGCTCAACCAAGTTCCGGTGACGGTTTAGCTTAGACGATAATACAGACGGTGGTACCTTTTTCAAATTCGCTTTCGATGAAAAACTGCCCGTCGTAGACCTCGACCAATCGGCGGGAAATCACCAAGCCCAGACCTGCGCCTTGCTGTTCATGCACATGGCGATCAAACTGGCGCATCCCAGAGATTTTTTTGAGTTGGTCGGGGCGCATTCCCCAGCCCTGATCGGAAACGCAAATCCGATAACCCTGTTCCTCGACTTCACCCGAAATCCAAACTCGATTGCCCCGCTTGGAGAATTTGAAGGCATTGTCGACCAGTTCTTCAGCGATTTTTTCCAGATCGTTTTTTAGAATATGGGCAATGCCGGGAGCAAGTTCTAAGGTGAGGTCACCGGCACGATTGTAATGGATAGCTCTTTCGTGACCAACGTGGGTGAATATCTCGGCTGGATTGGCTTCAATCTCGTGCCGATGTTCGGTAATGAGGGTACGGCGTTCCGGGTCAAGGCCCATAATTTCTAGCTGGGCGAATAGGAGGTAGTTTTGAATAATATGGTAGAGACGATAGCCGGATTTTTGGATGGTTTGCAGCATCCCTAGAATCTGCTTGGAATCGAAGGCTTCATAGTCGTTTACCAGCAGGTCAACATAGCCAATGATGCCAGTCAGCGGGGTACGCAGTTCATGAGGCATCATATTCACGACGGAATTGCGGAGCGTATTGATCTCTTGCTCGGTGCGGCGTTTTAATTCAATCTGCTTCTCAAGGCGGATTTTGACGGAATTGAGAAGGTCAATGGGATTAAATGGCTTAAGCAGGTAATCATCTGCCCCGATGGACATACCCTTCCGCTGATCGGCATAGTCAATGCGAGCGGTCAGAAATATAAAGGGGATAAAGGCCATGTCTTTGTCTTCGCGGAGGGCCAATAATAACCCAAAACCATCAAGTTCCGGCATCATGATATCCGAGACGATGAGGTCTGGGGAATGCTGGCGGGCAAGGTGTAAACCCTCGCGGCCATTTTGCGCGGTGATGACCGTATAATCCTTAAAAGCCAAGATTTCCGCAATGTCTTCACGTAAATGGGTGTCGTCTTCTACTACTAAAATGGTTGCCATATGAAATTTCCTCAATGAACTTGGCTTGTGACTTTTTTACCATCAATACCATTTTAGCGCCAAATGGTTGGTTAGATTTTGGCATGGGCGGGTTTGCAGTCAAAATGATGACAAAGCTGATAAAAGATAAACGGCACGGCCCATGCCAAGTTGATAAGATGAATAAGGCGTGCGAAAACTCTAGTCCAAGCAAACGGCTAGAAATCTTCATATTCCTGCTGTGGGGTACTTCTGAACTGCGTCTAGACTTCCCAGACCGATTGGTTGTTCAGAATACGTTCCAATTGTGATGGAAAGCGCTTAGGATCTAGCGGTTTGCCAACAAAACTATGGAAACCCGCTTTGCGCACCCGGTCAATTTCACTGGTGTGGACGCTATAGGCAACAATTGGAATGTTCTCCAAGCGCGGATGGTTCTTTAGGTCTTTCAGCAAATCAAATCCGCTGTGGTTCGGAAATTCCAAATCTAGGAATATCACTTGAAGATTGGTCAAATGATCTATAGCGTCCAAAATATGACGAGGGGACTCGATTGCTACCGCGTCAATACCAGCATTCTGGATCAGGGTAATCAATACGTCGCTGTTTAGGGGATTGTCGTCTACGATTAGGGCTTGGGCATTGGTCATGAGGTTCTCCTTCATCAACCTGCATACCAGACGTGTTGACCATTTATGAGGTCAGCCACCTGTTGCGGGAACATAATAAGCTTGACGGGTTTGCTAATGTAGCCAGCAAAGCCTTTGGCCCTTGCCTTTGGCATTTCAATGGAGGGATCTGCGGCGGATACAGTAGCGATTGGGATATGATCGAAATCCGGAACTTGGCGGAGTTGGTCAAAAATATCATAACCACTCACATTGCCAGCAAACATCAAATCGAGCAGAATCAAATCCACTGGCATAAAGGATTTCAGGCGGTTAATGATGTCGGCTTCGTTGCCCCACCGCTCAAAATACACCTTCGCGCCTTGCTGCTCCAAAATCATTTGGACAAGGGCCAGATTGGAAACATTATCTTCGATGTAGAATATACGTTTTTCTTTCAGTGGAAACATAGCTCATCCTTCTCCCAACCTATGAAAGATTTCCTTGAGATTTCTTCTCTAAAAATTCCATAACGCAACGTGCCCGTTTTTGGACATGGGTATCCTCGTCATCCAAAAATGCTTTGATAGCATCCATGACTTGCACGCTGCCAAGTGTCCCTAGCGCTTGGATTATGCTCAGGCGTAGCAATGAGGAGTCGGTGGTTTCAAGCAGTTTTACCAAAGGCTCAACGGCTTGTTGATCACCCGCCGACTCGAGTAATGTGACGATCCGCGCCTGAACGGAACAATGGCTGTTTGGAAGCGCTTGAATCAGTGCCGGAACAAGTGCCGATAGGTCAAATTGTTGTAATGCTTCGACGGCGATGTGTTCTAACATCAGATTTGGTGACTTTAATGCTTCCAACATGGGTTCGATACAACAGGGATCATTTAATTGAAATAGGACATTGGCTGCCTGCCATCTCAAATTTTCTGATCCCTCAAGAATTGCGTTGATGAGTGGTTTAATCACGGTTGCACCCATTTCCACCAATGCGGTATTGGCTTGTTTGGACACCATCGGGTCTGAATGTCCAAGCTGTGCGATTAGCTCACTCATCAAGTTCGCGTTCACCGGTCATCTCCTTAGCTATCTGCGACGTGCCAGACAGCCTCCCCTTGAATAATGCGTCCAATGATCTCGGGGAAGGTGCGGATGCTGAGTGGTTTACCAATCGCGCCGTTGAACCCACTGTGTTTTAGCTTTTCGACTTCTTCATTCATCACACTAGCTGTTAATGCGATGACGGTGGTGTTCTTAAAGCGACTCGTCTCCCGCAGCATGTCCAGCATTTCAAAGCCACTGAAAGGCTTCATATGGATGTCCAGCAAGATGATGTCTGGTTGATAGGGTAATGCTTGTACCCGGGCCATAAAATTCTGGCTGTCTTCGAGAATGGTGAGCCTTTCGACTCCCATCACGTTTTGCATGATCATCTGCATGATTTCGCGGCTGAGATGATCATCCTCCACATATAGGTAGGCGTAATCGTTAAACATTAGACTAGACCTCTGGCATTTCGATCATTTGCAGCAGGGCTGCGGAGCGAATCGGGAGTGTGACAAAGAAAGATGTCCCTTTACCGAGTTCACTCTTGACCCACAATTCACCGCCATGAGCCTCGACCAACCGTCGTGAAATTGGTAGACCTAGACCCGTCCCACCCGCATGTTTGATGCCCGCCTCGGTTTGTTGGAAGGGTTCAAAGATAATTTCTTGATCTTCCAATGCAATCCCCGGTCCAGTGTCACGAACCTCGAACAGCATTTGTCCATTTTCACGCTTAACGCGGACTGTAACGCTGCCTTCGTCCGTAAACTTGACCGCATTAGACACAAGATTCAACATGATTTGGCGGATGCGCCGTTTATCCCCGACCATCAATGGTAGTTCCGATTCCACTTCTTTGACGAATTGAACGGGCTTATCTTTGAGCAGGGTTTCGGCGGTAGAAAATACAGGCGCAAGTTCTTGTTGCAGATTGACATCGTCTTCCACAAACAGGCGCATCATGCCCGATTCGACCTTGGTGATGTCGAGCACGTCATTGATGAGCGCCAATAGATGCTTACCGCTGTTCAAAATCTTGTCGAGGGCGTCAATTTGTTTTTCATTGACCGGCCCCAACATGCCCATTGACATGAATTCAGTGAAATTCAGGATGGCGTTCATCGGCGTGCGGAGTTCGTGACTCATACTGGCGAGGAATTGGCTCTTAAGCGTATCCAGCGCACGGAGTTCTTCCGCGACCCTAACCTGTCCAGCATATAGCCGTGCGTTTTCGATAGCGATTGCAAACTGCTCGGCGAGGGTCTTGATAATCTTGACGTGATCGTCGGTAAAGAAACCTTCTTGGGTTGATTGTAGGTCTAGGACACCGATCAACTTCGTACCCACCAGAATGGGCAGGGCTAATTCGGCGCGGGTGTCAGGCAAGGTTGGGTGTGGCAGATAATCGGTGGATTTGCTGACGTCATTTACCAAAACGACTTGGCGAGTTTTGCCTGCACGTCGGATGACCCCGATATTGCCTTCAAGCTCAACGGGTTGTTGGTCATTTTCAGGGATCAGGCGGATTTGCCCTGCACCTGCGGCATAGGTGAGATTTTCGGCATCTTCGTTATAGAGGAAAACGCTCACGTTATAGAGGCCAAACCCATTGCAGGTGTGTTCTACGAGCGATGGCAGCAGTTCAGCCAAATCTAGCAGATTGGTGGCTTGTCGGGTGACGTATCCGGCGATTTCCAAGTCACGGGTACGCTCAGCAACCCGCTGTTCCAACCCTTCGTTAAGAGTTTTCAGGGATTGTTCGGCAAGTTCACGTTTTTCCGCCATCGAATTCACACTGCGCTGAAGGACACCGAGTTCGTCACCGGAAATGTGCCCGGTTACCCGCGCCGAAAGCTCACCCTGTTCAACTCGTTTCAAGACATTGAGGAGGGTCTTGATGCGGGCAAAGATGGTGGTGTTGAAAGTCAGAAAGATAATGAGTGAAGTAAACAGAATCGAGGCGACAGACCCCAGTACAAAGAGCTGAATGAGATCGGCTTTTTGTTGGGCAGCTTCGTCGGTACTGATTTTGACATAGACCAGAAACCGTGTTGTGCGACCATCGGCTTGGTAGATAGGTGATACGCTGACAATATAGTTGCGATTACCTTCTTCGACATGTTTGGTCTGCGAGGGGTTATCAAAATCAATGAGATCGTGGTCAACCCCAGTCAGATCGTCCACATTTTGCCCCAAGTAGTCAGGATTTTGGGCATAAAACACATTACGATTTGCGCCTACGACCAACCCATCCACCAGTTTTTCACCGAGAATTTCTTCCATGATTTCAGCGTCGGCGATAGTATCGAGGTTCAGCAAGCCGGCATCCATGAGGATACCGGGAACCTGCACCTGTTTTTGCACCTGCTCGTCGGTTTGCTCCGAGAAGCGGTTGACGTAGATATACCCGATGATAGAAAGGATGATGATCTGGGTGAATATGACTGCGCCACCGATTTTTAGCGCCAAGCTGTTGAAATACTTGTTCATCGTAGCCTACCTTCCAAGCCCTAAGCGGTGCTAGTTTTGCGGGTCAATATAATATTGAGCCGGATTGGTGGGGGCGGGCGTAGGATAGCTGAACGCCGATGGGATAGACGGTGGTACGTTGCGCAGATTGCCGCTAATGAGCATCGCAGAGTTTGGATCCAGCACCGTCCCGATAACAAGGAATTCTTGCCCGGCGAGCGTGAGGATTTGGGTCATCAACTCGGCTTGGGCATCGGGATCAATGGTTTCTTTGATCAGGTTGTAGAGACGCATTTGTTCCTGCACAGCGGCTGGCGGTTCGACGGCGACTTCATTGGAAGGATCACGATACCAATAGCCCCAACCGCTGGCATAGAATGAGCCGAAAGGATGAACCGGGAAATAATAGGATACTTCCAAGATGACATCCAAGCCGCCGACAGCCTCGGAAATATAGGAATCGTGTGCGCCAGCAAACAGCAGATTCGTATAATCTTCTTCCTTGTCACCTACAAAGACCTCAACAGTTGCATTGACACCAACGGCTTGCCAGTCTTCGGCAACACGGACGATTGTTTCATATAAACGCCCCGTATCAGAAGTTGATTGGAGTTTGAAGGCGAGTGGTGCACCTGTTGGAGCAACACGGAAGCCGTCCTCACCACGTTGGTCATAACCAAGATCATCGAGTATCGAATTGGCGAGGTCAGCGTTAAATTCGGTGTACTGGTGGGCCAATTGCTCATCATAGTATGGCGATTCGGGGCGTGGGGCAATCTGATAGGGTTCACTTTGGCCCGCATATACTTCGTCATTGAGGCGTTGACGGTTGATGGCATATGACAGGGCAATGCGGAAATCTTTGTTCTGGAAGGCTTCGCGCAGCACGGGGTCGGGATGAGTCAAATTCAGGCCGAGGGCAGCGCTGCTTGAGTTGCTGGAGATTAGGGTAATGTTGTCCACATCGGTGACATTGGCCTCGTAGACGGAAAAACCGTCAAATTCATTGTCAAATGTGATATGGGCCGCACCGTTGTTCATGACGGTTTCGTATTCTTCAATGGAAGCCACTGCAACAAAGACGATGCGATCAATGTAGGGCAGTTGATTGAAGTCAGTGTCGATCTTCCAATAATAGGGATTGCGCTCAGCGACAATTGTTTCGCCACGTTCAACGATAATCCACGCACCCAGTGATGGTCGTTCCATATTGTCGGCGCTGGCTTTGGCTTTAAACAGGGTTAGCCAATCCGCGACCCCTTCAGCCGTCACCAAGTCGTTGACATTGGGATTATAGGCCGGGTGGAATTGGGCTAGGTAATGCTGCGGATATGCGGTGGGCGCAGAGCCGATAACGTTGGCAAGATCGCGCAGGAAAAAGCTATTGGGTTTGGTGAACTGGAATTTGACCGTCAGATCATCGAGTTTTTCAACGGTGGCAGGCACGCCTTCGGTTGAAACCCAGTTAGGGGGACGGGAGGTCAGTTCGGGGTTAAGCAGAACAGCTTCATACCAAAACAGAACATCGTCGGCGGTGAATAATTCACCATCTGACCAGCGTACACCTTCACGTAGTTTGAAGGTATAGGTGGTCGCGTCATCACTGCTTTCGACGGATTGGGCTAGATTGGGGACTACTCGTAACCATTGTGCATCCCAACGGAGCAGTTGTTCATAACCAATAAAACGTGAGGGCCGAGCGGTAGTCATTACATCTGCTACGGGAATCTCGAGTGTTCCACCGTACACACCGACTTGTTCAACGGGTTGCACGATCATGGGATTTACAGGCATACGACTGTCAACGGGGGGCAGTTCGCCATTGGCGACACGTTCTGCCAACATGGGTGCTTCATTATAGAAGCCTTGCCGAGCCGAAGCGGGTGTCCAAGAGCCGGATAAACATATCACAGCGACCAGAAGACCTATGAACCACTGATGCTTTTTCATGAAAATAGGGTCTCCACAAGACTTGAATACGATGATTGGTATACTTTACAGTTTAAGGAAATGCGGATGGAAAGTCGCCTAGCCAAACAGAGAGTCTTGGAGGACAATCTACCTGTCTAAGTAGACAGGTGTGTAGAAAAATTAATAGTAGACTAGAGTCCAGAGGCTTCGGGCTGCATCATTTCGATGAGTTCCGGAGAACTGATGGGAAGGGTCACAAAAAAAGTCGCGCCTTCACCCGGTTCACTTTCCAGCCATAGCCGACCCCCGTGCGTTTCAACTAAGCGCAATGTGATGGGTAACCCAAGCCCTGTTCCCCCACCGCTGGTCAAGCCTGTCATGGATTGGCGAAAAGGCTCAAAAATGAGGCTTTGATCTTTGGCAGCAATGCCGGGGCCGGTATCGCTGACCATAAAAAGAATCTCGGTGTCGTGTTTCTTGACACTTAGAGTAACGGTGCCTTTTGCGGTGAATTTGGCGGCATTTGAAAGGAGGTTCAACAAAATCTGACGAATGCGCCGCTTATCCCCCATCATGGTTGGCAGATCGTCATCAATATCCTTCACAAACTGAATGGGCTTATCTTTAATGAGGGCTTCCACTGTTGCGATGACCGACGCGAGTTCAACCGCCAAGTTTACGTCGTCTTCTACAAACAGACGCATCATGCCAGCTTCGATCTTGGTAATGTCCAGAATATCATTGATTAGGGCCAGTAGATGGCGTCCGCTATTCATGACTTTTTCCAGCGCATCTCGTTGGCGGTCGTTCACTGGCCCAAACATATTCATCGTCAAAAATTCGGTGAAATTTAACATGGCCCCAAGAGGGGTTCGTAGTTCATGGCTCATGTTGGCTAGAAATTGCGATTTGATCTTATCGGCACTCTTGGCGGCGTCCCATGCGGCCTGCAATTTTCGATTGGCGGATTCTAGCTCAAGGCTGCGTTGGCGGATTTCGGCTTGGTCGTTGACCTGTTGGCTGATGTCGCGCACCACAACCAACCGTCCGATGGGGCGTTGTCGGTCGTCGTGGAGGGGTGAGATGTTCACTTCATAATGGCGTTGATTATCTAATGGCCCAATGGAAATTTGCTCACGGACGGTCTGAATATTGCGGTACTTCTCGATTAGGTCACTCCAACGAGAAAACACCACTTCGACAGGCTGCCCAATGATGTTGAGGTGGGGGTGGTCAGTCAGGGCTTCGGCGGCTGGATTGAGGTCTACCACGCGATTCATTTGATCTAGGACGATGACCGCATCCGCCATATTTTCGATGACGGTATCGCGGGCGACAGGTACGACATCAAAGAGGCTAAAACGGAACAGACCCCATGCAACAAGGGCGTTGCTAATTGCAAACGAAAACGGGGATATATCACGCTGCCCAGAAATGGTGAAGATTTCAGAAAATGTGACTATGCCGCCGATGACCGGCACCAAAAATCCAGTGATGAGGATGTTAACTTGGGCGCGATAAAAATGCTTCGACTCGCGTATAAACTTTATCAAATACCAGATGCCCGCAGCCATTAGGCCATAAGCCATCAAAACCCAAAAGACAAAACCGATATGAAAATCATAATCTAGGGTATCAAAGGGTGGATTCTTGATTAACCGTGCATCGGAACTGATGAGGTGATGTAGCGAATTGGTAAAAATCAGCACTAGGAAAGCAATTTGGATAGAAAACATACCATAAATAAGGCGGCGTGAATGGCGGAGTGGGTTTTGGACATAATGCAGAACAAACAAAAAAGAACTTAGGGGAATAAAAGTGGAGGGAATCCACTGAAAATTGTCCCAGAATAACTTGGCATCAAGGTCGCGGCAAGCCAGTTCGAAGACGTAGCCGATCACCCAAATGGATTGACCGATTACAAAACCAGCGAAATATATCCCGCCGCTAACATGCCGATGATTCCAAACATAAACGGCGATACCGATCGAGATAAGAAGCGATACGAAATACGGGATGAGATAGGGCAGCGTTGATGAGTTCATGGTAGCTCTCAAACAAGGTTATTTTTGGCGGCAAGCACAATGGCCTCAGCGCGAGTATCCACCCCCATTTTAGTGATGATATTGGTAATGTGAAACTTAACGGTAGATTGGCTGATGGTCAGTATATGGGCAATCTCGGCATTGTTCTGGCCTTGGGCCATCAAACGCAGGATTTCCAGCTCCCGCTCGGTCAGGCTGAATCGCTGCTGTGGCTCGCTGTGGTCGGTTCTGATCAGCACCCGCGCAACCTCTGGCGAAAACACCGCACTACCATGAAAAGTGGCGCGAATGGTGTTAGCAAGGTCGCTGGCGATTGAATCTTTGAGCACATAGCCGGATGCGCCATTTTGCAGAATGGCATGGATGCTTTCGTCGTCTTGAAAACTCGACATGACCAGAATTTTGATGTCAGGGTATTTTCTGCGGATGAGTTTGGTGGCCTCGACACCACTCATACCGGGCATGACAATATCCATCAAAATAACGTCGGGGGCTAATTCTTCGCACAAGGTCAAGGCTTCTTCGCCTCGGCTGCCATGCCCGACTAAGGTAATATCTTCTAGGTCATTTAGTGCGGTTGTAACTGCTTCGTGAACCCGTACATGATCGTCTATGAGAATAACGCGAATAATCCTAGTAGCAGGCATAAGCGCCTCCTAGATGCGGTAAGTTTGCCATCAAAGATTTTACCCCATATAGGTGTAAGAGCGCATTCAAATTAGTATGTTCTCACGGCAAAGATACCACGACCAAATAAAGCCCAAGAGGTGCTAATTGATTGTGAATTGTTCCAATACAGCCCAATCACAATTTGAGGCTAATCCATTTTCAGCACAATGGGTCTGCAACGGGGTATTGGGGGTGGCATAGTAATAAACTTTGACGCCGAGGGTGTAGTTACCGGGGGGCAAATCAGCCGGTAGTTCGATGCGGTGCTGGTCATATTGAAAGCGCCCCGGAATCCACGTCGAGGTTTGGGCTTTGCCGTCCAATGGCGGGCCATCGTGCTGCACGGTTAGTTTGCCTGTGTCGTTGTTTAAGACAAAGACGGACACACTGTAATCTAGTGAGGGTTGAACTTCGGCTGTCCACCATAATGTCACCCTTAAAGTTCCCCCCCCTTCCAAATTGCCCTGTACAGCGAATTTCCGGAGGGCGAAAACTGCTTGGCTATCGTCCCGATAGGTAGCAAAAACAGCATCCGTCAGTCGGTCATAACGATACGAATACAACTTAGCGCCTTCATGCAGAACATAGGGGGTGGCGGTGCGCTGAAAACCTGCCTGCTCAAAAATACCAAAATAATCACCCGATTTACTTGGTTCGTCACCCCAATAGACCAGCCAAAAGGCGTCTAAATCACGTACATACGTCAGCAGATAGGGTAAAAATTGCGTGCTGTATGCGTCAGTGGCTTCGCGGATGGACAGCCAAGGCGTATCTTGGCCCATTTGCTGCTCGACATAGTAGCGTACCGAAAAATCACCGACCCAAATATCCATCAAGACAGGTTCACCGGGGTTGTGAAATTCCGTGATGTTCTGGGTGACTTCACGCCAAGGGGGCTTCAATTGGCGGGTATCAACGGTGGTTAGGCTCATGACGACCAGAATCGCCACCAAGAACAAGCGTAACCCGGCTTGCAAATTGGCAAGACCATGCCCAACCAACAAGGCAATGGCGGGCGTCACGACCAAGAAGTTACGCACGGTCAAAAATTGGCGCTCCTGATTCAGGTAGACCGTAACAGCGATATAGGCGGCTAACCAAAATAGAGCAAAAAATGTCGGGCCGAGGGGACGTACTTTTATGCGACCCTGTTGGTAGGAAATCCAGACTACGCCGAGGGTTAGCAGAAACAAGGTGATGGCATATTGCTTGCCGAAAAGGGCGTCCCGCACCATGAGATAGGTGGCGTGGGTATTGGGCAAGGCATTCAGATAATACAGCGGGGTCACCCATCGCACTTGATTCTGGCGATACATGACGGGCAACCAAGGACTAAACGCGATGCCAACGGCGATGAGATGAAACATAACCCACCGAAGGCGGTGGAAGGGCCGAACAAATAGACCGAGATGCAAAAATTGACAGACTAGCACGAAGCCACCCAAGTAATGCGAATAGAGTAAGGCCGCCGAGATCAACACATAACCGATTCGAGTGGCACGCGAGGGGGTGTCGGTTTTAATCAGCCGAAAATAGAACCAGCTACTTAGAATAATAAATGTTGCCAGCTGGGCATAATGGCGCACGTCTTGCGATAGGTCTATATGATGGTCGGACAACGCCAGAAACAATGCGGCGAGGATGCCCGTCATTGGGCCAAACATGCTTTTGCCAAGCTGATAGATGCCTGCTACCGCTATAATGCCTGTCAGAACCGAAAGCATCCGCAAGGCAAATTCGCTGCTCCCTGCCACGTCGCGCCATAAATGAATAGCGACAAAATAGAGGGGCGGATGCTGGTCAAAGGCCATACGCTGAACAATATCAGGGATGGTTGGGCCTGTGGATAAGACTAGCGTCCAGCCTTCGTCCTCCCACAAGCTACGTAGCCCTACGTCATGGATGCGAACGGTTGCCGCTAGCAGTAAGACGCCGATTAGCAGCCACCGCGTTTGTTTCTTATCAAGTTCCATTGTGGTCAATTCAAAGGGTTAGAGCCAATAGACCCCTAAACGCTATCACAGCGTAGCGAGGATAACCAGCCGATAAACCCACCGGAAACACTACCGCTGACCGCTGCAATCACCACATCACTACCCTCAATTCCATCAAAGAGCGCACCGATCAGTATCCCGATGATGCCCAAGACCAGCCCGATGAGTATTCCTGCAATCACCGGGGCGGGCATATCCCACTCCATGCGCCCCCCGTCCCGAATGACCACGTTCAGATAGGGAAAGATTAACCAGACCAAGCCGCCAGCAATCGCATAACCAATATCCTCGCCTGCTAGTGCCAAAAGAACGGCGATGGTAAGGCCAAAAGCCGGTACGATCTTCCATTGGGGTGATTTCCACAAAGGCATGGTTTTGGTATGTTTGTCCGCTGGAACCGGAGGTATTGGCGTGGTGGCGGGGGCGGTTGGCGTTTCCGGGGTAGGTGTATGGGGGCTAATTTGCGGAATATCGTTTTCAGGCGTCATCCCTTGGAATAATTGCAGGGTACTGCGGGCCATCGCCTTGATATTGGATTCCGGGTCTTTGAAGGCAAGATCGCGTAAGGTCTGTTCAGCGAGGTCACGCACGTCCAAATTCTGGCTATTGCGTAACATGCCAAGCGCGGTAACGGCATCACGGCGGGCTACCGGGTCTTCATTGCGGAGGGCCGCTTGGATTTCTTCGGGTAGAACGGGTTCTTGTTTAATAGGTGGCTTCAGGTCATCCATCAACGCCTCAAATGAGTCTTGATAGGCTTCAGGATCGGAAAAATCGAGTGGAATGCCCTTAAGTTGACGTGGCATAGTTTTGACTGAGCCAGTTCGCACAGCCACCACCTTCTGTTTAAGGTCGGCGGTTGTACTGAGGGTCGAAATCAGTTGTGGATCTTTGAGGGCTGCTTCCGATAACACCACAATCACATGGGTCGCGCGATGGAGGGCTGCAAATTGTGCGTTGGTGTCGGGGTCGCCTATAGGAACATCTAAACCTTGAGCCTTTAAATCGGCGGCTAGGCGCTGGGCAAAAGTAGCGTCTTCCGTAGAATGAACAAGATAAATTTGGGTCATGGATTTTCCCCGCCAATCAATTCAACAAAAAAGCATAATCATTATTAAGAAGGATAACTTTTTCTGCACGGCAACGCAAAGCCGATTATAATAAACGGGCGAAATCATTAAATTCGTGAGGAGTGGGTCAATTGAGTGATCTAGATCAGGTGGTGGGGTTAATCAAAACAGGCAAGAAGGTGGAGGCACGCAAGCAGCTTCTTGCCATATTGGTTGAAGACCGCAACAACGAACGGGCGTGGGTCTATATGGCCTTGTGTGCGGCGAATCGTGAAGAACTGGTGGCGAGTGTGCGTCATGCCCTGCGCGTCAACCCACAAAGCACCGCCGCGTTGAAATTGGCAACCCAACACAAAATCACTGTCCCCCGTCCCCCTGCCCAACCGACGACCAAGTCGTCTACTCCTCCGTTGCGAGAACCTGAACCCGAGGTCGCAGATGACCCTTACCCAACCCAAGAGCCACATCCGACGCAATTATTACCACCGCGTCAATCAGCCACCAAGGTTAACGTGGATGTTCGGTCGGAATTCGCCATGCCAGATTGGGCCAGCAAAGAATCTAGGGGCGATGCGTTGACCAAGAAAAGCCACCCCAGACGTCGTGGTAGATTTGTGGCATTTACGCTCATTGGCTTTTTTGTGATTGTGGCGGTTGGTCTACTATCGGTGATGCTGCTGGGGGGTGACGAACCGTTGGGATCGAATGCTCAGACGGCAACCAGTATCAGTGGAACCAATGCGGTGATTTTGGATTCACAGCAGCAACGCGCCACCAGCATTTCGTTGACTCTAAACCCGCCAACTCCAACCCGTTTGCCGCGTGAGAATGCCCAATGACAAAAATTCTAACGCCTACCGAATGGCGCGAAACGGGCGACACCCTATCCTTTAAAGAGCATCGGATTTTTGTGCGGACGCAGGGCGACGGTGAGCCAGTGTTATTTCTGCATGGCTTCCCTACCTCTAGCTATGATTATGCGCGGATTGCTCCCCTGCTAGACGGTCAGTTTAAGCTGATATTCTTTGACTTTCTGGGATATGGGTTTTCGGATAAGCCGCGCCAACACCCCTATTCATTATTCGAACAGGCCGAAGTTACCCAAGCAGTGGCGCAGCATTTTGGTCTGTCGAAAACCCTTGTGGTCACACACGATATAGGCGATTCGGTGACATTGGAGGTCATGCGACGTGGACAGCCAGAAATCACCAAACTGGTGATGCTGAACGGGAGTGTGTTGCTGGATGATTATCGCCCTCTCCTCACCCAAAAATTGCTGCTACATCCGATGATCGGGCCAATGGTGACCCGCCTGCGCCTCATTCGTAAGCCTGCCTTTGCCCGCCAATTTGGGAAATTGTTTGCTGCCCCTTTGACTCCAACCGAAATTGATGGATTCTGGTCGCTGATTCAATATAACGACGGGATGGGGATCTATCATCTGTTGATTCAGTATCTGAACGAACGCAAAATACACGAACACATATGGCTGGATGTACTTAAAGCCCATACTGCGCCGCTAACGGTCATATGGGGGCAACGTGATCCGGTTGCTGTGCCGAGTATCGCCAATGCAATCTTGGAACGCCGCCCCGATACCCACTATATTCCGATGCACGAGATTGGACATTTTCCGCATTGGGAAGCCCTGGAACAGGTGGCGGAAATAATCGGGCAGGTTTTTATCAATAATTAAACAAATATTTTTGCAAAAAATCAGTAAATTTATTATGATAGAGATTGTGGTAGTTTAGAAAACGCTGTACTGGAAATTAGAAATATGTCCATAAGCCCCGTTATGCAAGAATATCTCGCGGAAGCCTATCGGATTGCCGCTTATCAAGAAGAACCATTTGTCAGCACCTCTGCCTTAGCCGAGCGATTGGGGGTTTCAGCACCTGCTGTCGCCCGAATGGCCTCCCGGTTGCGCGAATTGGGGTTTATTGACCACGAACCCTATCAAGGGATGAAACTGACCGAACGTGGCGAGCGAGAAGCCCTAAAAAATATCCGGCGACATCGTTTGGCCGAAGCTTTTCTGGTGAATGTCATGGGCTTTGGCTGGCATGAAGTCCATGATGAAGCGGATGCCCTTGGCGCGGTGGTGACCGATCGTCTTGCATCACGCATGGAAAAAATGGCGGGGTATCCCAAACGCTGTCCACATGGCGAACCCATCCCAAGCGAAGATGGGGTAATGCCAGCCCTGCATGACCAACCCCTGACGGAATGCACCCCCCCAGCGGAATATGTGATAAGCCGTGTCAATACTCATGACCCCGAAAAACTGTGTTATCTGGCGGAATTGGAACTTGTGCCGGGGCAAAAGATCGAATTGGTATCCCGTGCGCCATTTAATGGGCCACTGCGATTGCGGGTGGGGCGTGGCGAACAGGTGATTGGCACCGAACTTGCTGTGACGCTACGGGTGTCAAAACCAGAAAATTCATAAATTGGATATAATGCAGCCATAGTCCGTGACTATTGAGAGCATTATATTGTGAGCCAGCTAGCGCCCAATTGGGATACGATTCGCCAGACCCTACAAGAAATTTCGGCATTGTTGGATGAGAGTGAGACCACCGCCGATGCACGGACACAAGTGCTGGAGCGCCGTGCCCAACAGTTTGCCAAAGCTCCATCTTCCCCATCTACCGCCCAGAGGCTGCAACCCTTTTTGACATTTCGACTAGCTGCCGAACACTATGCGTTGTCTGTTCAGCATGTTCGGGCGATTGCCCCTTTGCAACGATTGACCGCGATGCCCTGTGTTCCTAGTTATTATCGCGGCGTTACTAACCTCAATGGGCGCATTACCAGCATTCTTGATTTGCGACGTTTTTATCAGCTCGATATTGCCGACGCTGCACCGGGGATGCTGATTGTGGTCGAAGCGGCGGGTCTGGAAATCGCATTACTGGTAGAAAGTGTCGAGGCTGTCCAAACCCTCCCCCCAACGGCATTTGTTTCCCAAGAGGCGGCGGTTGGAATTGCGGGAGTGATGCCTACGGGATTAATCTTGTTAGATATTGAACGACTGTTCCGTGACCCGCGCCTGCGGATTTTTGAGGAACCTGCATGAATCCAAAAAATGAAGTGGATACTACTGGTAATCACTTGCCCCGCTGGTCACAAGTGCTGGCGGTATGGCGATACGAGAATGAAAATCGCCAATTTCTGGTGGATATAGCTGCCCTAAATGGTTTATTGGTGTGGTTGTGTCTGATCGTTGCGCTTAATCATGTGACGATTATCGCGGCGGCACTGGCACTGTTGGCTGTTTCAGTTCTCCCTATCGCGTTCAACTATTCGGTGCTGTCAAATTATGCGCCCGATGCCGTCGTTGGCGGACAAATTATAACCTATAGCCTTGCTTTGTTGTTTGTGGGACGGGCCGATTGGCAGATGGTCGTGCCGTTTGGGGTAATGATCTGGGGCTATATCATCTTACTGCGTGGGATTGGGTCATTGGCTTCGTGGTCGGGTCTTTTGGGGATGGGGTGGGTGATCGTATCTCGATTTCTAAACCAATCCCTCGAATTTTCCACTGATGCCCTTAGCCCATTGGCTCTGTATGCAGGCATGATTTTAATTTTTGCCCTTTTTAATCAGCGGCAACGTGTCGTAACGCCAACGGCAGCCCCACACTTGACGACCTCGCAAACCGCGATCGTCCCCAATACCGGATTGGCAGTTTTGGCAGAACAGATTGGGGATACTGCTAAACAGCTTGATCAAGCCGCTGGAACGATTCACGGCATCACGGCACAGCAGTCTACACGCGCCGATCAACAGTCCAATGTCGTTGCAGAGGCCAATCGAGAGTTGGATGATTTTCGCTATCTGGCATTGCAGGCACGATCTAAAGCAGATGAGATGACCCGCTTGGCACAAGAAGCTGTCAGCGTGGCCCAAAGTGGCAATGAGACCATTCAGGCGGCACTCGAAGTGATGCGCTATACTCGTGAATCAGTCCTCATGGTTGGGCAAACGATTGGTCAGTTGGCCCTGCATTTACGCCATATCAGTCAAATCATTACCTCGGTGTCGGATATTGCGACCCAATCCAATTTTCTGGCCCTGAATGCCCAAATTGAAGCGGCACGGGCAGGTGATCAGGGTCGAGGGTTTAGCATCGTGGCTGAAGAAGTGCGCGACCTTGCCGAACAATCGCGGCGGGCCACCGGGGATGTGCGGGCGGTGCTAAAAGAGATTCAACAGGCGATTTCACTGGCGGTCAACACGACCGAATCCGGCGCACAGGGAGTTGAGGCTGGATTAAATCAGGCCGAAGAAGCTGGGGCGGTCATTGCCAGCCTGTATGAAACCATCGCACGCGGGGATATGGCAGCCAAAGCGATTCTGAACTCAATTGACCTGCAATCGGATGGGGTGCGTCGTTTGGGAACTGCTATGCAAAGCCTCGACCAAGTGGCAATGCAGAATCAAGCCTCTACCCGCATGGCCGAGAATATTTCACAAGATTTGAGCCGGCTATCCGGCAAACTGATGGCAACTATTTTTCAGTCCGAATCGCACGCAGGAGTAAGTTAGATGCTGCCTATTGCTGAGAGTTCCTATGAAGTCCTGCATGTTCGTTTGTGGAATTTGACCCGCGCCCTTTTGATGGTTCTAGGCGGATTGCCGTCTCTACTGACAACAATCGTCATGGTATTGTTTACGGGGTCGAGTATCAATGAAGATTTAAAAGGCCGCCTGTTGGGATGGACAGTCTCGTTAGCCGTTGCAGGTATAGGGTCTGGATGGGCGGCGGCACGGTGGTTGGTACGTCCTCGAATGGATGCCATGATGCAAAAGACCCAAACGCCTGAACAGCTTTGGGGAGGGATTGACCAATTTATTCGGCGTGTCCAATCCGGTGATTTGAGTGGCAGAATCGAATTTTTGCCTGCTGACGAAGCGAAGAACGCCCCGATTGTCAATTTGGCAAAGGGCATGAACGCGGTGGTGGCGCAATTGCAGACGACACTCCGCCAGATTCAAACAGTGGCTGAAAATGCTGCCAAAGTCGCGGATGATATTTTGGGAGCGACGAACGAGCAAATTGCGACAGTAAGCGATCAAGATGCCAGCGTCATGCAAACCAGCAGTACCGTACAAGAGGTGCGGGCGACGGTCACGGAAACAGCCGAACGGGCCGCAGCAGTGGCGCAAATGGCCCAAAACTCGGTGCAGGTTTCCAAAACTGGGGAACAAGCCGTCACGGAGGCTATCAATGGCATGGCGTTGATTCGACAGCGTGTTGAGGGCATTGCCGATAATATTCTGGTGCTGTCGGAGCATACCCAGCAAATTGGCGAGATTATTGCAACGGTTTCGGCACTGGCAGATCAAAGTAAACTACTGGCCCTGAATGCCTCGGTTGAAGCGGCACGGGCAGGCGAGGAAGGTAAGGGTTTTGCAGTGGTAGCGATGGAAGTACGTAATCTGGCCGAGCAAAGCCGCGAAGCCACTGCTCAAGTACGCGATATTTTGAGCGAGATTCAACAGGCGACCAACAGCGCTGTTATGGTCACCGAGGAAGGCACAAAAGGGGTTGATGCTGGTGTTCAGTTGGTGAACAGTGCCGGGGAAAGTATTCGCGGTTTGGCGAATTTGATTGAAGAAGCCGCTTATGCCGCCGTACAAATCGCTGCCAGCACGCGCCAGCAAACCGTCGGGATGGATCAACTAAGCGCCGCGATGAATCGGATTCGGCAGGCGACCGGACAAACCAACGCCAGCACGATGGCAGTGGAACGGGCCGCACGTGATCTGGGGACGATGGCGCGTAAATTAAACGAGATGGTGCAGGGCTATCGCACCTAGGGGTTGTAAGATGTCCATGAGTGATAGTGGCCGGCAATCCGGTTGGGTGGATTATCCGAGTGAGCTATGGGATGAACGTAAGCCCATAGATTGGTTGGATGATTGGCCTTTTTGGGAAGGGTGCGCAGCGAGTTATGCCAATGCCACCCCCATCTTGGAATTGGCTTGCGGTAACGGGCGGATCACGCGCCAACTCGCATTGGCAGGGTATACCGTCGCGGCGGTGGACATCAATCCACATTTTCTCAGTCGGGCGACTGACCACATTCGCAAATTGCCAGAGAACGTGAGAGCAAGGGTCGAATTTTATCTGGAGGATATGGTCGAACTGCAATTGGGCCGACAATTCGCGTTGGCGCTGATGGCGGATTGGGCTTTTCCGGCTTTGTTGACACAGGCCGACCAGTTGAGCTTTTTGCGACGACTTGCTGATCATCTCCTACCCGGTGGCTATTTCGCCTTTGATACGATCTTCCCGACGGTGCGACAATTAGGGCTAACCCCACGTGATTCGAGTGAAGGACTAGAATGGGCGGGGGCGGAGCGGACATTTGACCCGATTGCCGAAATTGAGACACGTATGTCGGCGGGACAAGTGATGCGGTATCGGCATACCGGCCTAAGCGAAATAAGGCTGTTGGCTGAGATGACGGGATTTGAAATTGTGGAATGTTTCGGCGGATCGGACAAAAGGCCATTGCGCGGCATCCCGGGGGATGATTTGACGTTGGTGTTGAGGAAAAAAACGTATGACTGACTCATCTCAATCCCATTTGCCCAAACGTCAGACCATCGAATTGCAGCAATTGTTTCAGATGGAAGCGGCGGAACACCTCAGTACCATGAACCGTCTACTGTTGGAACTGGAAACTGCGCCTGACATGCCACGTGAGCAGTACGAAGCCACTGTGCGTGAACTATTTCGTGTAGCGCATAGCATTAAAGGCGCAGCACGCACCGTTGGAAGTGTGCATATTGAGCAAATTGGGCACGCGCTCGAAGAAGTATTTGAGGAATTTCGGCGGGGCACATTGGCCCTAACCCCGACCGCCGCCGATATTTTGTACGACGGCTTGGACGCAATCGAGATTTTACTGAGTGGTACGAGTGAAGTTCAGCAAGACAATCTGTTAGCCTCACTACGGGGTCTAACTAACAACCCTAAATCTCAACAACCCGAATCACCCGCCGTAACCACCAACACTAATGTCGCTGTCATCACCCATGAATTAGAGCCCGTTGTATCAGATACTCCATTGGGCCGTGATGAAACTATCCGCGTTGGGCTTGGCAAATTGGATACCCTCCTCAACGAAACCAGCAATTTATTGTCGTTGCACATGAATATTGAACAGCGTACCGATCAGTTGTGCGTACTGCGTGACCGACATCGGCGCTGGCAGAAAAAATGGCGTTCCGTGCAAACCTCCTACATTCAACTGCTGCGGATCGCTGGCGACAAACCAGATGCGCTCGGCGTATGGGCAGATTTGCTGGAATTCTTGCATGACACGCAAGGCTATATGCAAAACTCGGCCCAATTAATTCAGCAGCTAGAACACACCCTGCGCGATGATGCCATTGCACTCGGCTTAACGGCGTCCGGGCTGCAATCGGGTGTGCGTGCCATGCGATTGCTGCCATTTGAGACACTTGTGGCAGGCTTTCGGCGGATGGTGCGTGACGTAGCCCGCGATTTGGGCAAAGAGGTGATGTTCCAAACCACTGGCACGCATGTTGAACTCGATCGTCAGGTATTGGAAAAAATCAAAGACCCGGTGATGCACCTGTTGCGAAATGCAATAGATCATGGAATTGAAACACCGGAAGTACGCGGCACGGTTGGCAAACCTCCACAGGGGTTGATTTTGCTTTCATTGGTGCAGCGTGGTAGTCGAGTCCATTTGATGATTGCCGATGATGGACGGGGTATTGATGCCGAACGCACCCGCCGCAAAGCTGTCACGATGGGGCTGATCGCGGGGGAGGATGCCGAAAGACTCAGCGAATCTGAGATTTACGAACTGCTATTGCAACCGGGCATGACCACCCGTGATACCGTCAGCGAGATTTCAGGGCGTGGGGTGGGTTTGGATGTGGTGCGACAGGCCGTCGAAGCCTTGCAGGGGCAATTGTCTATTCAGAGCAAGCCGGGGGATGGCACGCGATTTGAGATTACCCTGCCTGTCTCGCTAAGTACCTTACATTGCATCATGGTCAAAACAGGCGAAGAAATCTATGCCATTCCAAGTGCTTCGGTGGCACGAGTGGTTAATTATCACCAAGATAATGAATTTAGCGTTACAGGCCAGCCTATGTTAACACTGGATGGTCAGGTGATGCCCGTGACTTTCCTCAATGACCTTTTGGAACGACCTACGCAAGAGAATATGTCTGCCCAATTCGCGCTGGTTTTGGCGACGGCGGATAGACGGTTGGCGGTGGTTGTGGATGACATTCTCTTAGAGCAGGAAGTCATGGTACGCAACCTGAACACCGAATTTAGTCGTGTACGGAATGTCAGCGGGGCGACGATACTCGCCAACGGTGACGTGGTGATAATCCTGAATGTGAGCGACCTGATGAAAAGTGCTCAGAGCCGCACCGTGCGCCGCCGCCAGATTATCGCCCCAACGCCACCGCCCCCCCCACAACGCCGCATTTTGGTCGTGGATGACAGCATCACCACCCGCACCTTGCAGAAGAACATTCTAGAGGCGGCTGGCTATGAGGTCATTACCGCGACACATGGGGTTGAGGCACTGAAAAAATTAGAGGCAGGCCCGGTAGAACTGCTGATTTCCGATGTGCAGATGCCTTGGATGGATGGATTTGAATTGACGGCACAGGTGCGCAAACATCCGCAATATAAGAATCTGCCGATTATTTTGGTCACCTCGCTGGATTCACCAGACAACAAGGAAATGGGCTTTAGGGCGGGGGCGGATGCCTATATCGTGAAAGGAGTTTTTGACCAAAACGAACTCTTACAGACCATCAAAAGTCTCTTGCATTGAAGGAACGGTTGTTCTATAATAGATTATTCCAAACGATACACATGCTGAGACTGTAACTTGGGAAAGGACTATAAACCCGTGTATCAACAAATCATGATTATTGGCAATGTCGGTCGAGACCCTGAATTACGCTATACCCCTAGTGGGCAGGGTGTATGCTCATTTAGTGTGGCTGTCAGTCGCAAATGGACGGATAAGAACTCGAACGAAAAACGCGAAAAAACAACATGGTTTAAGGTATCCGCATGGCGACAGCTTGCTGAAACATGCAGCCAATACGTCCATAAGGGGATGCAGATCATGGTGATCGGCGAGGTTGAGGTTCGGGCCTACACGGGAAGCGATGGCACCCCACAGGCCAGCTTAGAAATTACCGCGCGTGAAGTCAAGTTTTTGGGCGGTAAGGGCGGCGAACGTAGCGCATCCGGTGAAGATTACGGTGGTGGGTACAGTGGCAGCGACGAACCGGAAGATATTCCGTTCTAGGCCGCGATTCTGAGGTAATTTGCATAGGGACATGGAATCTATCCGTGTCCCTATTTTGTTTCCTGCTTAACGCTACTTTTCAACAGTGACTTCCGGTGTGGCACGAATGAGGAACACTGGACATTCTGAAACGCGGAGGACTTTTTCAGCCACGCTGCCAAAGACCCACCGCCCAATGCCACTGCGTCCGTGCGTACCCATGACAATCAGTTGAATACCATGATGGTTGGCGTATTCCAAAATACTCTCGGCAACCATACCTTCAATGACTTTGGTGATGACGGGTTTAATCCCCTTCGCAATGAATTGGCCTTCGATACGGTGCAAATATTCGTGGGCTTCGCGGATAGTGGCTTCACGGAAGGTTTCGGTCATCTTGTAATCAAGTTCATAGGGGGTAATTGCCCCGGAGTATTGGACGATGACCTGAATAAGATGGACTTCACCGCTAAATTTCTGAGCCAACTCAATGGCATGGGGTAAGGCTTGTTCTGCGAGATTTGAGCCATCCAGCGGGACTAAAATTTTGTTATACATATGGCCCTCCTTACTTACCTTTATCATCGCTCAATTAGACCATAAAACCGAGTGATCATTAGCATTTTTTTCTAGGAAGGGCGGCTTAATTTGGGTAGCCGGGTATTGCCCTGCTCTATCGAACGACTTTAATACTCGATTGTCACTTGCAGCGTGTCAATTTCTCGACGCAGGTCCGCTGACACTTTCTGCAATTCATCCAGTGCCGCTTTCTGATCCTGATATTTCTTGGCGATTACTTCTAGGTGGCTGAAAACAGGCGACAGGATTTGCTGACCATATTGCAGCAGGCGTGCCCGTTCGCGGTCGGTCATATCAACCAGCGATTGACGATAGCTATCGCGCAGTTTTTCGAGGCGGGTCTCTAATTCATCAATGGCGTCGTGGCGGAGTTTACGACCATAGAGCAATACGCCACCCATGCCACCAACCGCCATGACTGGGCCGACGACCATCGCACCTAAAACGCCAACAACGCTGGCGGTAATCGCGCCGGGGGCTGCACTCCCGACGATAATCGCCGCAATTCCACCTAATAAACCTGTGACGCTGGCGGTGAACCCGAACATATTGGTGGCAAAAGTGTCGCGCAGACTTTCGGCCAGATTATCTTCGGTGTAGGTCTTGAGTTCGGTATCGGCAATGGCGATGGCCTGTTGTAATGCGGCACGTTGATCGGCATAACTGGCGGCATCCACACCCCCGACCTCTTGTTCAATCAGGGCTTCCAATTTATTGAGGCGGTCAATGATGCTGCGCCAATAGCGACGGCTGCTATCTACCACCGCGCTAACATAATCCTCCGACAGACGGCTGATTTGGTCGAGTGATGTGCCAATGACCTCTTTCTCAAACTTTTGGCGCATGGCTTCGCGGTCCGGGGGTCGAAGCGAACGCCCTAATGTCAGATGCTTGTTGACGAAATCGCGCCCACGAGTTAGTAGGGTATCAAATATGCGATCCAATTCGCGCATCGTGGTGTTGAGTTGTTCTGCCAGCAATTCGGCTTGTTTTTCAAGCTCGCCCCGAAGCTGCTCGGCATATTGACGATCAGCCCCAATTAAGGTGAGTTTTTCGCCCACCTTGCCCTGATATTTCCGCATAATGCTGTCGGCAAAATCAACTTGGGCTACTAATTTTTGTTTAGCAGGGGGGACGCGGGTAAACGTGTCGCGTAGATAATCTTGCAGATTGTTCATGCCCGTATCGTCGCCACCGCCGCCACTGAATAGACCGCCGCCGCGTTTACCCTGTAGGGCTTTCTTGGCGGATACGGTAAAGATCTGCGGGTCGAGATTGACCAATTCCGAGACCTGCTGTTTAACAAAGCTGACCACTTCTTTCAAGTCTTTTTTATCCAGCAAATCCACCTGATTGATGACTAGAATGACCTTCTTCCCGTAGTCACGAGCTAATTCAAGATAGATACGCTCAGTCTGCGCGAAGGCTCGCTTGGCTGACATTACAAAAATGACGAGGTCACTTCGACTAAGAAACCCTTTGGCAATGCGTTCATGTTTGGCAAATACCGACCCTGTACCGGGAGAATCCACAATCGCCACGCCGGGTGCGCCTGTGTTGGGATGCGTCCACTCTCGAATCGAATCCTGTTCCCGAAGTTTTGGCTCTTTGCTCTTGCGGTCACTATAGCGGACAAGTTCAATCACTTCCGTCGTAGGGGTAATCCCCATCGGCAGCAATTCATCCCCTAGCAAGGCATTGATAAAAGTAGATTTTCCGGCATTAAATTCACCCACCACCACCACAAGGAAAAACATGTCGCGCAGGTCGTTGGCACTTTGCAATAGTCGGCTCTTATCTTCGGGGGCATCTCCACCAAACGTCGCAATTCGTTCGGCAAGATCAAATAGCAGCTTTACTTCGCGCTCCCGGATTTGGACGATTGGGCCTTCAAGTACGATATTGGTCAAGGTCGTTAATCCTTCAACAAAGCAGAAAGGCTATGCTGCAAGCGGATAATCGCTCGCTCGTGAATTTCAAGGTCTTGTTTTAGCTCATCGGTAATCTCGGTTTGGGTGCCGATGAGCCGTGTAAAAGGTGACACGCTGTCCCGGCGAAGCTGCGTTCCATAGGCAAGCTGTTCTTTGGCAGCACGCTCTAGGATGATTTTGTAGCGGTCACGGATTTCAGTCATGCGGTTTTCATAGGCCCGCTGGATACTCCATCCACGAATGGGTAGAAACAACAAACCCACCACCGCAAGAACCATAATCAGGATAATACCCGTCGCCGTGCCGCCGGTTGCATTAAACTGCCCCGTCGCAACCAAGACCGCTAGCAGAATCACTAGAAATTCCCAGAAGGCGATTAGGACAATGGTGCTGCGGAGGGCACGATCAAGGCGGCTGGTTTCAAAAACACTGGCTTTCTTGACCAATTCATCCAATTCCCCGCGAATATTCCGCAGCGATTTGCGGTCATAATTTAAGGGCGACTGCACCTTGCCGATCACTTTTTGCTGGAGCGTATCGGGCAGACGGCGCATCTGGTCGCGGGTGTAATCCACCAGATGATCTAAGTCTTCCAAATCACGGCCTTCAATGGCAGGGCCAAGTTTCTCGGCGGCGGTCGCGGCTCGCTGCAAACTTTCGCGGACTTCATATTTGGTAAAGGCTTCTTCACCCGTCGTTTGTTTGCGGAAGCGTCGAATCAGTGTACCGAGAGCAATAATCTCACCGAAACCAGCCCCCACTTGACCGACGGCCCGTGAGAGATGGAACAATTCGCTAATGGCTTTTGACCCATTATCAACGGTGGCCTGCCACTCACGGTCAATATCACCAAAGTATTTTTCGATGATCTTCCCACGCTCTTTTTCGGACGCGAGGATTTGGGCTTCGATATTATCTACCGTCTTTTTGTGTTCGCCGAGGGCGGCTTGGCCTTCGCGGACATGCTTGAGGGCTTCACGGTTGGCATTTTGGGCTACTTGAAGGGGTGTTTCTAGCTTCTGGCGTACCCGTTCGGCGTCATCCAGCGTTTCATCAAGATATTCTTCAATATCGGCAAAACCGCTTTCATCCCAGATAATTTCGTCACGTGGAGTGGTTTCAAAAGCCGTCATGGCCTGTTTCGACGATACCAGCCACACAATCGGCTCAATGCCAATGTGGATGCGTGACTGCTCAGTCACAAAATCCTTCACGATGGCTTGATCTTGGAGTTCAAGCAGGTCAATTTGGTTGACCACGATAATCAGACGCTTGCCATACTCCTTGAGATGCTGCATGAATTCGAGATTGCCCGCCGTCAATACTTGGGTGGCAATCATGACTAGCAGCACAATATCAGCACGATGCAAAAACCGCTGGGTCAAATCATCGTGTTCTTTAAAGATAGATTCCAAGCCGGGGGTATCTACCAAACTGAGGCGTTCGAGCAGTTCCGCCGGATAGAAAATGGTGCTGATGTCACCTGCGCGGGTTTTTTGCTCCGTTGGACCATAACGCAAAATGGCGATGTGGTCGGTGGTCGGCACGGGGCCAACTTCCAAAACAACCTCACCTAACAAGGCATTGATAACACTCGATTTCCCAGAGCTAAAAGGGCCAACGAGGGTCAGCAAAAACGGGTGATCGGTATGGAATATGGCATCGCGTATTTGTTCGATCTGCGCTTCAGGAAAATCGTCCACTCGATTGAGTGTATCGAGTAGTTTATTGAGGAGTTCGAATTGTTCCCGTCGAATATCCGCATACTTAGCGAGGCGCTTGGCCTCCTTTTTAGCGTTGCGGCGCGGCTGTCTTGGTGTTTCGACGACCACTTCGACGACTGCGGGCGTTTCGGGAACAGGTGGCGTTATTTTTTCTTCTAAGACCAACGGCGAGGGAAACTCGATGCGGCGTTCTTCCGGCGTTGGTTTAGCCTCCAATTCAGTGGATGGCGGTATTGATTGAGGCGTCTCATCGGTTGGCGGCACCTCAAGGTTCTGATTTTCAGGAGATGGCGGCACAAGCGGGTTATCAGTTCCCAACGGTTTAATCCTGCCATTTCTGCGCGTTTATGTCCCAATATGTGTATCAGAATAACACGCAACTTTCAGGCACACAATAGAATAACCAACCGAACCTTCAATCGCTCAATAGATAACCATACACAGGAGGGTCGCCAGATTCCTGAGCACACGTTATACTGACAACCTTGTATTGTAATCGGCCATAAGGAGTCTATGAAATGAGTCGTCGTACTCAACGACAAGTTACAAAACAACGTAAGAAACAACAGCAACGCCAAATGATGATTATAGGTGGTGTCATCGTTGGGACCGTTATTTTGGCAGTAGCTGCGATTTATTTGCTGCGACCCAAAGACGCTCCTATGCCAGATGGTGTGGAAGAAAAATATGCCGGCATTGCCCAATCCGTAGACGACACCGGAGTTGGGCATTTAGGTGACCCGAACGCACCCAATGTCGTCCGCGAGTTTTCTAGTTTTATGTGCCCCCATTGCAAAGAATTGCATGAAGATGCGATGGATGAAGTAGTTGAAATGGTGCGGGCTGGCGATGTGCGGATTGAGTTTGTGCCAATTTCCCAAATTGGTGGGCCGGGGAGCGAAGAAGGCGCTAAGGCCGCTATTTGTGCGGGAGAACAAGGCAAGTTCTGGGAAATGCATGATATTTTGTTTTACTGGCAAGATCGTGTCAGCATTACCAAAGCTCGTATTGACACCGCTATTGAAAATCTCGATTTGGACAAAGGCGATTTCAACGACTGCTATAATTCGGGTGATGCACGCCAGCAAGCCCGACGCGGGTATGATGAGCTAACCAGCCTGTCTGAATCACCGGGTACGCCAACAGTCCTGCTAAACGATCTGCTTCAAGCCAATCCATACAATATTGTTGCCGCGCTCACTGAGCTAGGCGCTGGTCAATAAAAGACTTTTCTATACACCCCACTGCGTTAAAAATGGAGTGGGGTTTTTCCCTTTGCGGAGTAATAAATGTCCACCCAGCGACCCTTAATTATTGTTGATGCCCATCTGGATATTGCCTATAATCATGTTGTGCATCAGCGCGACTTTCGCCAACCTGCCCTGAAAACCCGCCAGATGGAAGACAATCACCCCGAAAGACTAAAGGATCGAGGACTGGCAACGGTTGGCCTGCCGGATGTGCTGTTGGGGCGCATCGGGGTGGCGTTTGGTACCTTATTTGCTGAGCCTGCCAATTCGCCGTATTTACAGACAGGGCAGATTAGTTACCAGAATGCCGCACAAGCCTATCAAATTGCGATGACCCAATTGGATTATTATCATCGCCTCGCCGACCACGATGACCGCATTATTTTGATTAAGACGCAGGCCGATTTGAAACGGGTGCTGGCGTCTTGGACGGAGGATAAACAGGTCGGCGAACATAAACTGGGCCTGATGATTTCAATGGAAGGTTCTGATCCGGTCATTGAACCCAAACAAGTCGAAGAATGGTACGAACGAGGCGTGCGGGCGATTGGCTTGGCGTGGATTAATACACGCTACGCAGGCGGCACAGGGTTCCCCGGCCCATTGACACGGCTTGGGCATGAACTGTTGGGGACGATGGGTGACCTCAAAATGATTCTTGATCTGTCGCATATTGCCGAAAAAGCCTACTACGAAGCCATAGATGAATATGTTGGGCCGATTATCGCCAGCCACAGCAATCCACGCCGCTTCTATGAAAGTGATCGTAACCTGTCCGATGATATGATTCGGCGTTTGGCGGAACGGGATGGAGTCATTGGGGCAGTGATGCTCAATAAATTTATCAATGGTAGTTGGCAGCGTACTGACCCGCGTGATAAAGTGCGTATTGAACATCTTGTGGACATCATTGATTATGTCTGCCAACTGGTGGGGGATGCCAAACATGTCGGGATTGGCAGCGATATGGATGGCGGTTTTGGTGCAGAATCTATTCCCTATCCGATGAATACCATCACTGATGAATGGATGCTCAAAGACCTGTTGGCAAAACGCTATGATGCCGATGATGTGCAGGCCATTTTGGGCGGAAATTTCTTGCGTATACTTGAACAGAGCCTACCGTCGTAGTTAAAGGTAGATGACGATGGAAAACTATTATCCAATAGACGTGGTGCGTTCTAGCGAAGACGACGCAATGGAGCGCGAACGAGTGGGCCAATTGGCGATTCTGGTTGGCACGCTTGGCTTGATGTTGGTGCTGATTGGTCTATTCCCGACCATCACAGGGCTTGAACCAAAGTCGGGCATCGGTGTCTTGCAGATTTTGGTAGCTTTCATCGGGTTGACGTTGTTGATTAGCGGGGCGCTGTTGTTTTCCAAGATCATGTTTTATCCCCATCAAGGAACCAATCTGGCTCAACAAATTGGGGTACGGCTCAGCTTAACCGGATTGCTGATGACCGGGGCGGCAGGTTTGGCGGATGTGCTAGGTTTTGGTTCACACGCCCCCGACTCAGCAAACCAAATTGTGCCTGTGCTGGGAAAATGGCAAGCCTTCGGCATGATTATCGGGTTTATGGTCGCATCACTGGGCGTAATTGTGTTTACGTGGATGGGGCCATCTTCGACCGACGACCCTGCCAACAATTAGTCCCCTTTGAGGGCGGCTAGAATGGCCTCATTAGAAGGATAACCGCGTTCATAAAATACCACTTTGCCGTCTTTGTTGATGGCAATCACGGTACGCTTGACCACATAGCCCATCAACATCAGAGCATCATAGCGGCGGGCAACTTCCCGACCTTCGTCCACAATCAATTCAAATGGCAAACCAAGCCGATCCACAAAACGCTGATGGCTGTCGGCGGTGGCAGGGTTTACGCCGAACACAACCGTATCGGTATCGGTGAAACGCGGAAATTCATCGCGGAAGGCACACAACATACGTGAGCAATCAGCGGTTTGGTCACCCGGATACAACACCAATACCACATTTTTCTTGCCGCGATAATCGGCAAGCCGAACCTCCTGCCCAGTATTGGTTTTAACGGTGAAATCCGGGGCTTCTTGCCCCAATTTGACGAGTGGCATTTTTGACTGCTCCCTTACATAAAAAAGATGACTCGCTTCAATTATCCAGAAATTCGATAAGAGCAGCGTTAAAATCAGTGGGGACTTCGTGCATAGGCAAGTGTCCAATACCTTCAAATTTGACCAGACGGGCGTTGGGAAAGTCGCGCAGCATCCCATCGGCGGCGTTCGGTGTGGCCCATCCATCGCCCATCCCCCACATGAGCAGCACAGGGGCTTGTACCGTTTGAATCGGGCCGCTGAGTGCATTATTTGAGCTATCCCGCAGCATCCCAATAACCGATAAATCCCAATCTTGAGTTCGCAGGATACGCGAATAATCATCAATCAATTGGTCGGTCACTACTTCATCTTTTTTGGTGGCGCTGCGTAATTGTTCCCCCACCGCTTCGGGCAAGACTAATTGTAGCATGACCCGTGACCATCGCTTCAAAAAACCGAGGTCAAATAGAAATGGGGGTACTTCGGCGGTTGGTGTGTAAAACAGGGTTGGAGCGACTAAAACCAATTTATTGACACGCTCCGGATGACTCAAAACAAGCTGTGTCGCAATGTTGCCACTAAACGCATGGGCCACCAAATTGACTTTTTCGATACGCTGACTGTCCATAAATGCGATGACCGTCTCAGCAATGGCGGAGTGGCTGTAATTCAAGTCCAGCCCTTTTTGCGACAGACCCATCCCCGGCAAATCAAGCGCATAAACATCATAACCTGCTGACTGCAAGGCTGGCATGGTTTCGCGCCATGTCAGAGTCGAGCCGCCTTGCCCATGCAGCAGTAAGACGGTTTCGCCATCACCTGCCAGATGTATAAAATAAATCTGCTGGTTGTTGGCCTCAACAAATGCGCCACCGGGTTCAGCCAATTGATGGGGGTCAACCACCGATGGGCCGGTCAGAGGCAGGAGATAGGGCAGAAGCAAAACTGCAAATAGCGTACATACAACAAAAATCCCGACAGCACCTCCCCATTTTTGCCGCCGGGTAAATTTGGGTAATTTCGCATTGGAAAAGGTTTGCCACCGTTCCTGCGGGGAGGGTTTGGGCAGTGGCATACTGGAAGTCATTGGTCAAAATATCCTTCGATTTAGCGCCAACCCGTCACAACCACATGCGTCCAACCGGGAATGACGGCGGGTAAATTGGTTTCGGCTTGATAAATGCCTTCCGGCAGCAATCGCCCCACTTGAAGTGCGCCATTGGAACGGTTGTACAGCAAGAGGCGATCGCCAACGACCACGATGTGTGACCAGTTGGGGTCAATAAAACTTTCTTGCAACAGGGTCGTAGTTACCGTTTGGGCGAATTCATCTACAAAAACGCGGTAGGTCTGATAATAACCCGAGCTAGAGTTATAGAAAAACACCAACTGGTTGCCACCAGTCACCTGTGTAACCATCGTAGTAAAGTCGGTGGGCCAAGTGATAGGGCCAGTGTAGGTGATGAAGCAGTTCGCGGCGCAAGTCGTAGGATCATCAGTGGTCACTGCACCAACCGCACCACTGCCAGAAATCATACTGTAGAATATCCACCCGTAAGGCGAACTTTCGATATGCGTCCAATTGGGTGAAAAGTAAGGATCGGAATAATCGAGGTTTTCCCAGTCAGTCTCGTAGACAAAACCTGTCCACCATTGCCCCGTATTGAATTCATAATTGAGGGTTAGATTATTCGAGGTAGAAGTTGAAGTCCAGCCAGCATACCATGTCGGCTGTATCGCGGTGGTCAAAAATCCTTCGCGGCTAAACGTTCCAATCGTCGCATCACCAGAAACCGTATTATAGAACAGGGTTCGCCCATCTCTAATGGCAGAGACATGCGTCCAACCGGGGGATTCACTAAACGATTGAAGTGGATAATAGGTGTTATTGTCTGCTAATGCACCTACCTCACCAGCGCCAAACTCGTAATCATAAAAGACAATACGATAGGCTGAATTGAGGGCCGATTCTTGATTGGCAGCCCCTGCCGCCATTGAATCGGCGGTCATGGTCATGGCGACCGACATGGCTTGGGCGGTTCCGGTTGCTTGGGCGCTCATCATCTGGGCCGTGCCTGTCATGTTGGCCGATTGCTGCACGACAGCGTTGGCGGTGAGG